>JBEAZL010000372.1:0-6836 GCA_041170085.1 Bacteroidota bacterium | reverse complement strand
CAGCAACAGCCTTAACGTTGTTGAACACACAGCCTGAAAATAAGAAACCCCTCGGACCTGGTCCGGGGGTTTCTTTTGCTACTTCTGTTGCCTGTGCCATGCACAAACAACCTGCTACTGTGCACATATAACCTGATCGAAGACAGAATATTTTATTCTGCATAAAAAAAAATATGAAACTGAACCTTACCCGCCCTCTGGCATTCTTTGACCTTGAAACAACCGGCGTTGATGTAGGTCGTGATCGCATTGTAGAATTGGCCATTGTGAAAATTATGCCCGATGGCTCAGTTATCTCCAAACCGGATAAACAGGCGGGGGAAGGACGTTTGCTGATTAATCCCGGCGTACCGATTCCCATTGAAGCTTCTCTGGTGCACGGCGTCTATGATAAGGATGTAGCCAATGCACCTTCTTTTCAGGATGTCGCACCAAAGATTTTTAAGTTCCTCTTCGACTGTGACCTCGGTGGATTCAACTGCAACAAGTTTGATATTCCACTTCTCGCTGAAGAGTTTCTCAGGGCGGGAATCGACTTCAGCATCGAGGGCCGCAATATCGTGGATGTGCAGGTGTTGTATCACCTCATGGAGCCGCGCAATCTGAAGGCAGCATACAAATTCTATTGTGGTAAGGTGCTCGAAGATGCACACGAGGCTCTCCCGGATGCTGTGGCAACATATGAGGTTTTCCGTGCCATGATTGAGAAGTATGAAGGAGTAGAGATGGAGGATGGTAAAGGCAACCTCCATACCCCTGTCATCAATGACATGGAACAGATCCACAAACTCAGCGAGCGCCGCAAAAAGGCCGATCTCGCAGGGCACATTGTTTACGATGACAAGAACCGCGTCGTATTCAATTTCGGTAAGTACAAGGGAGTTCCGCTCGAAGAAGTATTTCAGAAGGATCAGGGTTATTTCGGCTGGCTCATGCAGGCCGATTTCCCGCTATACACCAAGAAAGTGCTCCGCGAAATTCGAAATGCCATGTAATAGAAATGAAGAGGATAACAGCTCTCGTATCTAACGACATTGAGTTTGATCAGCGCGTCCGTAAGGTGTGTACCACCCTTTCTGACATGGGTTTCGAGGTGCACATAGCCGGACGATATATGAAAGGGAGCCGGCCATTTGCATCACCTTTTCATATTCATCGTTTTCATTTGTTGTTTCAGAAAGGTGCATGGTTTTATGCAGCTCTCAACATCAGGCTTTTCTTCTTCCTTCTCTTTCACCGCACCGATGTCATTCTCGCCAACGATCTTGACACGCTTTTTCCGGCATATCTGGTAGCAAGGATCAGGCGGATTCCGTTGGTCTATGATAGTCACGAATACTTCACCGGTGCTGAGGCCCTGACCAACAGACCGTTTATCAGGGGCGTCTGGGAGCGAATTGAAAAGTTCATCGTTCCGAAGCTGAAACACATGTACACGGTCAATGAATCCATTGCTGAGATATATCGCAATCAGTATGGAATTCCTGTATCAGTGGTGCGAAATGTGCCCGGGCTCTCTGAGCCGGTCAGTGCCTCCCGCAGCGATCTAGGGCTGCCTGAGAACAAAGCTGTCATCATCCTTCAGGGAGCATATATCGATCCCGATCGCGGAGCAGCAGAGGCCGTGGAGGCCATGAGATATGTTGAAGATGCGATTCTTCTCATCATAGGCGCTGGCCGTGAAATGGAAAGACTGAAGTCTATGGCCGCATCTCCGGATCTGAGCGCCAAGGTTCACATTCTGGGCAAGATGCCCTTTCAGGAATTAAGGCGGTATACTTCCTGTGCAGATCTTGCTCTTTCTCTTGATAAGCCCGTCCACCTCAATTACATGTATAGCCTGCCGAACAAGTTGTTTGATTACATCCATGCCGGTGTTCCGGTGCTTTTGTCAAGACTTCCGGAACTGGAGCGCATCATGAATGAAGGGGAGATTGGTATGTTCATCGATAACCACGACCCGAAACACATCGCAGGTAAAATATCAGAAGCACTTCTTTCACCTCAAAGATCCCAATGGAAGGCCAATATGAAAGTAGCCGCACAGCGTCATAACTGGCAGCACGAGGAAACAGTCCTGCGCAGGATGTATAAAGGTTTTTTGAAATAGATTGAAAGAGGACTTCAGTCCACCGAATTCCTTTTTTCCAGCATAGGGACGAACGAGAATCTTCCATGTACTTCCGAAGTAAATGTTCCGTCATCGTGTTCGGTAATGACCATCATCTCCTGGACCTCGCCATCGCCATAAGGAATAACAAGTCTTCCTCCCGGCTTCAGTTGCATGAGCAGTTCTTCGGGAACTTTGGGAGCCGCACAGGTAACAATGATCCTGTCGAAAGGAGCATAAGCGGGCATGCCTTTGTAGCCATCACCATAGGTGAGTACAGGTGAGTAGCCCATCTTTTTGATCAGGGCTTTCGCGTTATCGTGAAGCAATTTTTGTCTTTCAACTGAATAAACCCTTGCGCCCATTTCACACAGCACCGAGGTCTGGTAGCCGCTTCCCGTGCCGATTTCAAGCACTTTCATACCCTTGCTCAGCTGGAGAAGCTGTGACTGAAAAGCCACGGTGTAAGGTTGCGAGATGGTCTGTCCTGCGCCAATCTGAAAAGCCTTGTTATCATAGGCAAACTCCAGGAATGCACTCGACAGAAAATAGTGCCTGGGAACTTCGTTCATGGCACGCAGAACCTCCGGATCGCTGATCCCCAGTGTTTCCAGCTCTTTGACGAGCTTCTTCCTCAGCCCCTTGTGGCGATACGAATCGGTAAGCATATCGGCAAAAATGCTCCGCACATGTCATTGGTGCATCGGTGTTGATAAGTAAAAATCAACGCCCCTGTGTAAATACCTCGCTTCATAAACCTTTGTATGTCCTCTTGAGAGGCAGACCTTATTTCTCGATCAGAACATGCTGAAGATAGGCGTACTGGGTGCCGGACACCTGGGAAAAATCCACATGAAGTGCATCAGGGAGTTGCCTGAGGTGTACGAATTAACGGGAATATTCGATCCTGATGGTGCCAAAGCCACAGAAGCAGCTGAAATGTATCAGACCAAAGCCTTTTCATCTGAAGAGGAACTGATCAAATCAGTGGATGTCGTGGACATTGTTACGCCTACTGTATTTCACTATGAGTGCGCGGTGAGGGCCATGCGCCACCTCAAACACGTATTCATCGAAAAGCCTGTAACACAGACCCTGGAACAGGGTATCGCTCTTGTGAAGCTGGCCCAGGAGGCCGGAATCCGCGCTCAGGTGGGACATGTGGAGCGATTTAACCCCGCATTCCGCGCTGTACAGTCTTACCTCGACCAACCGCGTTTTATCGAGACTCATCGTCTTGCGCAATTCAACCCAAGAGGTACAGATGTTTCTGTTGTGCTGGATCTCATGATCCATGATATTGATATCGTGCTGGCAGTTACCGGAGCCAATGTTCGCAGGGTGAGCGCCAGCGGAGTAGCCGTATTGAGCGATACTCCCGACATTGCCAATGCCCGCATCGAGCTTGATAATGGTTGTGTAGCCAATCTGACAGCCAGCAGGATCTCGCTCAAAAACATGCGCAAGTCAAGGTTCTTCCAGCGAGACGCATACATAGCTGTAGATTTTCTGACCAAGGAATCTGAAATCGTGCGCATGCGTGGCATCGATGGTGAGCCCGACCCGTTCTCGGTTACCATCGACCTTGGGCCGGGCAGGGGCAAGAAAGAAATTCTCTTCGAGAAGCCGACCATTGAACCCGCCAATGCTATTCGGGATGAACTGGAATCTTTTGCCTTCGCAATTCAGCAGCAAACTGAACCGGCCGTGACTCTTCATCAGGGGCTTAAGGCACTGGAAACTGCTCACATGGTTCTGGAAAAAATGAAGCAGGGGGTACTACTGAACGACGAAGAGTGACGGCTTTCATGCGGTGCTGTGCGGGTAAGCTACTGAATTTCAGTAGTGAGCGAAGCACAATAAACACCGGAATCTTTCGTTAACGGGTGGCGATTGGTTCTGAACTAATTTCGCGGACCCTTTAAACCAAACCACTTTAGTGTTGAGATTTCCCCCGAGGCTGTGGCTGTGTGTATTGGCAGTATCTGTATTGTCCGGATCGTGTAACCTGATTGATCCTGAAGAGGCCATGCCTTCATTTATATATATTGATGAGCTGAGCCTTGAAGTCGAACCCGGAGAGGGAACTGCAAGTCATAAAATCACCGAGGTCTGGATTTATACCAACGGACAAATGCTCGGTTCTTTTGACCTTCCTGCTAAAGTTCCTGTGTTGAATCAGGGCAGCACGGATATCATCATGTTTGCGGGTATCAAGAATAACGGTATTTCCTCTACCAGAATTCGCTATCCCTTTTATGAGACCTTCGACACTACGCTTGTTTTTTCTCAGGGTAGCGAGCACTTCATTCATCCGCGTTTCGCTTACCGCAACGATATTTCTATTGAGCAATATGGTTTTGAAGCCGGATCGAATCCGTTTGTTCAAACCGGCACAGGTGATGTCGGACTTAATGTAAACAATGATGACAACCTTGTTTTCGAAGGCGGAGGAAGCGGATATGCCATTCTGGAAGATGGCAATGATCAGATTCTGATCAAGACAAATGAAACCATTGAATTCAGTCCCGGCAACACCATTTTTATGGAGTTGAATTATAGTTGTAACAATACGTTTGCAACAGGTCTGTATGCTGTTACCGATGAAGTGGAGAGCAAGAAGCTTGCGGTAGTGATTAATCCTACGACGAGCGGAACAGGTAACCCGGTTTGGAATAAGATATACATAGACCTTGGTCTGATTCCGCTTCAGAATCAGAATGCCGACTACTTCGAGATTTATTTTGAATCTGTGGCCTCCGGTGATCAGACGGTGGAGTTTCTGATTGATAACGTGAAAATTGTTCAGTTCGACTGATGAAAGCAACACGTCAGGTACTGAAATATATTCTGTTTGATCTGGTCACAGCAGGTCTTGCCTGGACCATCCTCTTTGCTTTTCGCAAACGTGTTTTGGAAGGTGTCGAAATTCCGGGTGGTCTTGAAGGTATTTTCGATCGGAATTATTTTCTCGGACTTGCCGTGATACCGGTGTTCTGGATATCTGTTTACTGGCTCAACGGACACTATCACAAAATCTTTCGTCGTCACAGATTGAAGGAACTCGGACAAGTTTTAGTGGCTTCGGTAATAGGGTCTCTGGTCATATTCTTTGTATTCCTTCTCGACGACCAGATAGATGATTACAAGAGCTATTACTTCTCTTTGATTGTACTCTTCTCGTCCCATTTCGTTCTCACATTGTCGGGTAGATTGCTTTTGACATCGCGAACAGTGTCGCTGGTTCACAGCGGAAAAATCGGGTTCAACACCATTATCGTGGGGGGCAACGAACAAGCGCTGGCGATGTACGAGGAGATCAGGAGTATGAAGAAATCTCCGGGATACCGCTTCAAAGGGTTTCTCCGGGTAAACGGACATGATGATCTGCTCCGGAAGTACATTCCGTATTGCGGACAATATCAGGATCTGCCCGAGATCATCCGCAACATGGATATTGAAGAAGTCATCATTGCCATTGAGAGTGGTGATCACAAAGACCTCGGAAACATCATGGCGCTTGCTGCAGGTCATGAAGTTAATATCAATGTGATTCCCGATATGTACGACATCCTGAGCGGTAGCGTAAAGATGACGTCGATCTATGGTGTGCCTTTGATTCGTGTGAACCACGAAATCATGCCTGCATGGCAGTTCTCTGTGAAACGTCTCATGGATATCGGAGTAAGCGTCATCGCTCTGATGCTGTTATCACCTGTTTATCTCATCATCGCTTTGGCCATTGCATTCACATCAAGTGGTCCGGTGATATTCAAACAAGAGAGAATTGGTAAGCACGGTAAACCATTCAACATCCTGAAGTTTCGCACCATGGTGCAGAACGCAGAGCAGAATGGCCCGCAGCTTAGCAGCAGCTCTGACTCCCGTGTTACCAAAGTCGGACGCTTTTTGCGGAAGACACGCATGGATGAATTGCCTCAGTTCTGGAATGTCCTCATCGGTGAAATGGCATTGGTTGGCCCACGCCCCGAACGGCAGCACTTCATAGATCTCATCATGCAGCGCGCCCCGCACTACCGCCATCTTCACAAGGTAAGACCCGGTATTACATCGTGGGGACAGGTGAAATATGGCTATGCAGAAAACGTGGATCAGATGCTTCAGAGGCTCAAATTCGATATCCTCTACATCGAAAACATGAGCCTCGCCATGGATATCAAGATTCTCTTCTACACCATTCTCATCGTTATCAAAGGTTCAGGGAAGTAGGGGGGGCAATGGGCCCTTCGAGAGCCTTGGTTCGACAGGCTCACCACGGCGCAGGGACCATCAATGGGTCAATGGGCCCTTCGAGAGCCTCAGGGACCATCAATGGGTCAATGGGTGAATGGGTCAATTGGTCAATGAGTCATCATTGTAATCGAAGAACAGATCTGAGACTAACCACGAACTCCAATTGTATAATTCTATAATTCCTGGAGTATTCAGCATTTCATTAGCACATCACCCCATTAGCACATTAGCATATTAACCCCCGCGCCTTATCCATCGCAGGCTTTAAATAGATGTCCTCGGTAATGAAAGGCACCTCGCTTCTCACACGTGCGTGCAGAGATTCAACTGTAGGAGAAGATTGCAGGGGCCTGCGGAAATCCAGAGCCTGAGCGGCAGTGAGAAGTTCGATGCCGATAATGCTTTGAACGTTGTTCAGTACCCTCAGACATCGTGTAGCACCGTTGGCTCCCATGCTCACATGATCTTCCTG
>JBEAZL010000371.1:0-3833 GCA_041170085.1 Bacteroidota bacterium | reverse complement strand
CTTCCTGCACTCGTTTCCATTTCATCCTGTAACCGGATGAAGCGTCATCGCACATCCACAATCCCTGATCTGTTGCTGCAAGAAGGAAATGGAAATCTCTGGGGTGACAAACTACTTCGCTAATCTGAGAATAGAAATCACCTGACTGCCCGATGGGCAGGGCAGTAGATGGGTCGTCCCCGTTTATTCTTTCATAGCTCTTACCCGCATTGGTTGTTCTCCAGAGGCCATTGCTGTGCTTGAAGACATCGTCTCCATCGCCAGTGGCAACTATCCATTGGCGGCTGTTCTTAGGATTGACCGCAACGCTGCTCACTCCCGAAATGGGAAGTTTGTCAGTACCGCCTGGATGCCAGTTTTCACCATCACGTGTGTACCATAATCCACCCGTGGGCGAACATGCCCACACGCGATTTTTCTTGCGCGGACTCACATAGAGATAGTTGATTCGCCCGGTTCCGTTTCCGCGGTTGACGCTATATGCAGGAACCGCTTTGCCACCTGGATTAAGTTCAGTGGGTTTCAGATCAGGTCCCAGACATTCCCATTGCCATTCACGTGTTCTTCTGATTTCATCGCGATTGTAAGCTCCTTTGGGTAAGGGGCCGTAGTGGCCGCCAAAGTACCTGGAAAGGTCGGGATAGGACACGGAAACAGAGTCTGAGATCTGTCCAATGGCAGGCAGAATCACCCAGGCGAGCGCGCAAAAGAGTATGAGCTTCAGGTGCCTGTTCATGAACTGGTAAACCTGGTTCCCGAAAAGGGCACTTCTTACTTCAGTCCGAATTCCTTGCGGATACGGTCAGTGTAATCGAGTTCTTCCCACGGGAACAGTTTCACTTTTACTTTGATGGTTTTGCCACTGCCATCGCGGAAGGTTTTTTCCTTCACTTCAGGCTTACGTCCCATGTGTCCGTATGCAGCCGTTTCGCGATAGATCGGAGTGCGCAGTTTGAATCGCTGTTCAATGGCATAAGGACGCATATCGAAGACCTTGTTGATCTTGCCAGCAATCTCGCCATCAGACATTTTCACTTTGGCTGTTCCGTATGTATTGACATATAAACCCACAGGCTCAGCTACACCAATAGCGTAGGCAACCTGAACAAGCACCTCGTCGCAAATTCCTGCGGCTACCATGTTTTTGGCGATATGGCGGGTGGCATAGGCGGCAGACCTGTCCACCTTGCTTGGGTCCTTACCGCTGAAGGCGCCACCGCCGTGTGCTCCCTTACCACCGTATGTATCTACAATGATCTTACGTCCTGTGAGGCCCGTATCTCCGTGTGGTCCGCCGATCACGAACTTTCCGGTTGGGTTTACGTGAAGGGTGTACTTTGACTTGAACAGTTTCTGAACCCTTGAAGGCAATTGCTTCATCACCCTTGGTATCAGAATTTCTTCAACATCCTTGCGGATGGCAGATAGCATCTTCTTCTCGCCGTCAAAATCATCGTGTTGTGTTGATATAACGATGGCAGAGATCGCCTTTGCCGTATGGTCGTCGTTGTACTCGATAGTCACCTGGCTCTTGGCATCCGGACGGAGGTATTTCATCTTCTTGCCCTCTTTGCGTATAGCTGCCAGTTCACGAAGAAGCATATGTGCCAGTTCTAGAGGAAGTGGCATATATGTATCAGTTTCGCGGTTAGCGTAACCGAACATCATGCCCTGGTCTCCGGCTCCCTGATCCTCCTTCTTCTTGCGCTCAACTCCCTGATTGATATCCGGTGATTGCTCGTGAATTGCGCTGAAAATACCACAAGAGTTGGCCTCGAACATGTATTCACTCTTCGTGTATCCGATGTCGCGGATTACCTGTCGCGTAATCTCCTGAAGGTCGAGATATGTCTTGCTCTTTACTTCACCGGCGAGTACCACCTGACCAGTAGTTACAAGTGTTTCACATGCTACTTTTGAATCTGCATCAAAGGCCAGGAAGTGGTCAATGAGTGCGTCTGAAATCTGGTCGGCAACTTTGTCCGGATGTCCTTCTGAAACGGACTCTGAGGTGAAGAAATATGACATAGGTTTCTTGTGCTGATTATAGAGCCGCGAAAGTAAGGAAGTGAGGTCAAATAGACTCAACCTTCGTGCACTGTGTTATCACGATTATCCCAACAAAACAGTGAATAATCCGGGGGGTGTTGCTGATGAGGCAAATAGCGACTCAACGCTTGCCATAGCGCTTTTTCTTGCGCATTTCCTTGTCCCATAGCTGCGGACTACCGCCGCTGTCGTCGATTACCTTGCATTCCCTGTCCGGTGTCTTGTCCAGGAAGGCAATGCGCAGGGAAACGATGATGGGTCGGAACCGTGACGAGAAGTAGGGAAGGGTGCTCTTGCCGTCGTCCAGCTTATAGACGGTAAGGATGGGGGTTTCGATAGACGGCATGATATAGACACCGTTTTCAGGTTTCCAGCCGAAGCCGAGTTTATAATGGATCTGTCCGGTGAATGTTCCCGGAAAATTCTGAATCATCCCTGTTACCGGGCCTGTATAGTCTCTGTTCTGGATGAAGGCATAATCTGCATTCACACCCACACCATTTTGTATCCAGGTGCGGTCGCTGATCTGCGTGATATTCGAAATATTGAAGAAGGCTCCGGCCATCCAGTCGCGGAAAGTGCCCACATTGGCGACATTCACCATTCCGCTGTCGGTTTTCACCCTGCCGTCGAAGTTCTCCCGTCCGCCGAAGCTTTTGACGTGTACACCATAATCCATATGATGAACGATGTATAGATCCTTCAGGAAGTGATGACGGCCCACTTCGGCGTATAGTCCAAATCGCCCGGCCTGGGTGAATTCACCAGTGTACAGGGTATCATTCAATTGCTCTGCATTGGAGATCCTCGTCTCCTGTCTGGCTCCATTGGCCGGAATCATATAAGTGAATCCGGGAGCAAAGAACCATCCGCGGTTGCGGAACATCCCCGGGCTGTACAAGCTGTTCATCTGCCGGCCTTCCTGTCCGAAGACAACCGAAAGCTGCAGGCAACAGATGACAATCAGGAATAAGCGCATAAGAGTTAAACGGAAAATGGTTTAGGTTGTTGCATCATCCCAAGTTATGCATTAGAACTTTGTTATGAGGGTTCAAAACGCAAAGAAATCAGGCATTTTGAGAGGGAATCATACTCACTGTATGCTCACTGAGCAAAATGCAGCAAAGCGACTGATTTCACAGCGGTTTGAGGCCGCAATAGATTTTCTAATGCATATTTTGGGATGGTTCATTCAGGAGCTGTGGTCTGGGGCCGGACTAAACCATGGTTGGAAAGGGATGATGCAATCTCACTGTGTCCGTGGTTAGTATCTCACCGCCTCCTGCGTGCAGAGTATCGAATGTCCGGATAAACCCGATTCTCATGAATTGTAATGATGTTCACCACAGGATTTACAGAGAAGGCGAAGTGCAAAGGGTGCCTTAAGTAAATACTTCAGCCCCACTGCCTACTGCTACTGCGTACTGGCGACTTCCTGACGCGCCCTCTGTGGTCAGAGTATTGGATGTCTTTAAGATTCTCCAATGATCAGATTGCAGCAAATGCAATAATTCCACGTATTTTATCCCCTCAGCCAACCAAAGTCCCCTCTCGCTTGTCTAACCCTATGCGTAACCAATTTACCCTTTATGCGAATTGAAAGACTATTGGCCCTGTCTCTGACAATAGCCCTCCATTTTACCCAACTTCACGCACAGCCCGACACATGGACCTGGATGAAAGGCGACAACACCTTCGGCTCAGCAGGAGTATATGGCACACAGGGTGTTGCGGCACCTGCCAATAAGCCTCCCGGGGTGTATGAGTGCGGAGAGTGGATGGAC
>JBEAZL010000370.1:0-9363 GCA_041170085.1 Bacteroidota bacterium | reverse complement strand
TCAGGATTATCTGCAATTTGGCGACCGCTGAATCCCTCCCCTTCGAGGACAATAATCCTGAGCCGGGCTTCAAGTGGATTGAATGACTCAATGATGTCAGCCAGCAGATCATTATCCAGATCTGCCGCAAAAGTAAAATAGTTCATCACCCGTTCTTGCGGACTTCCACCGGGATAGAGCCTGCTCCATAGGGTTTCAATCTGTCTGACAGAATCCTCTTCACGTTTTCTGATTGCCTTAGCGATTTTTGATTCAACGTTTTCAAGCGCTTTCAGTTGTCGTTGCTTCTCACCTTCAACCATGGCAACGAGCGTAGCGTCTACCTCTTCTGATTTTGATTTTATTTCGTCCCAAAGCCCGGCTAAAGCTTCTCGCTGCTGGTCAAAATCCAGCGGATGATTGCGTTCAGACCAGGTTCTGATGGCAGAAGTCTGATCCATCAATAGGTCATCGGGTGTAAATCCAAGTTTATCGATCAGCCTCATGGCCTGACGGTTCAGCAACAGAGCATGATCTCTTTCGATCAGTGCGGGAAACGGTACCTGAAGCCGGTCAAAAAGCGGTTTGAGCTGCAGCCAGTAGGATAATTCACCGGGGCCACCTATGTAAGCCACGTTGGGCAGGATGGTCTCCTGGTATAAAGGACGCATCAGCACATTTGGACTGAATCGTTCAGGATGACTGTGAAGCAATTCCATCATTTCCCCCTCGGAAAATCTAAGGTCGGTGCCATGTACAGAGTATCCGAAAGGCTCGGGTACAATTCGCTCACGCAAGCCCTTTTCCATGTAGAAGAGATTGACAGGACGAGCGTTCACCTGAGCCTTATGGCCAAGAGATTCCAGAATTTTACTGGCTCTGCTGACTTCATCTTCAGCAATATGCTCTTTCAGTTCAGCCTCCATTGCGGGGATGAACATTCGCTTGAGTCTCGGGTCTCTCGCATCGATTACAATCAGACCATATTCACCGAAAAGCTCATGCACAAGCCTCCGAGTAGCCTCTGCGAGATTTCCTACTTCGTATGCAGACAAAAGCATTTCAGCCACCGCCTCCATTCCCCTCACGTGAGACTGAAGTTCTCTAAATGATTCTATTGTTTCAGCAATGCCACTCGTATCAAACTCGCCTACAGGTCCTTTCTGATCCGTATTCCATGTGATTCGTTCGCCCTGAATTTCTACACTGCTTATTTCTTCCTTGTCGTGATCTTCCGATGCCATCCAGTAAACAGGCACGAACTGTCTTTCACCTTCCTGCTCATTGAGTTTCCTTGACAGAGCGACTGCAGAGGCCAGTTTGTATATAAAGAAAAGAGGGCCGGTAAGGATATTCAGTTGGTGACCTGTAGTGACTGTGAAGACATACGGTTGGGATAACGAAAGGAGATTTTGTTCAACCAGCTCTCCCTTATCCAGATTGGCGTATTGATCTCTTATCACATGCACTAATGTCTCGCGTTCGGCAGAACCCATAGTGCGTTTTTTGGATAGCTCAACTATGCCCGCAGCATCCGGAGAAGCGGAGTATAAACTCTTCAGATCAGGATTCTGATCCAGATAATCCCTGATGAGGGATGGTAAAATGGAAGTATTTCGAAGGGAACGTGAGACTACTTGCATCACCGCTAAAGTAGAGCAAGAAAGCGCGATGAAATTCTGAATTTATCTAACCAGATTCACGATGCCTGACAGCTCCTTCTCCTCGGGCTTGCCTTCGTCGTCCATTACGATGTAAGTAATGGCCCAAACGTAAGCACCCTGCTCAGCCAACTGGCTGTTGAATGAGCCATCCCAGCCGTGAGATGCACTGGTGCTGTGGAAGATTCTATCACCCCACCTGTTGAATATATCCATCTCAAAATGCTCTATTTTGGATGAAACCGGACAGAACACATCATTGCTGCCGTCGCCATTAGGCGTAAAGGTGTTGGGTATAAAGAACTGATCAGGGAGAGAGGTCAGGTCGTCGCTGCCACCTGGATTTTCAGCCGGGGGTTCTTGCCCGCCCTTGTCGGGATCCGGCAGCGTGGGGTCATAATTTTCAGGAACGATTTCGAGATGAAAATCATCGAGGAAATAATACCCGTACTGGGGATTATTGCCTTCGCGGATTTCGAATTCCTTGTCGTTATCGCCGCCAAACAGACCCACAGTCAAATATTCATATGGCTGGTCGGCTGTGAAGGTAAAGTTGATGTTTACCCAGTCCCGGCTGTAGAAAACAGTATCTATCTTGAATTGAGGAACCGAACCGATAGGGTTTTGTCCAAACTGAACAGGAGCATCCACCGAAAAGAGGACACCTATATCTGATACTCCGATACCTGCCGTGGAAACGGGAGTGATATAACCGTTACACATCTTAAATCCTGCATGGTACTGGCGCCCGGCTTCCAGAGGAGCACTGAACTCAGCTGAAAGGTATTCGCGAACATTGCTATGATCGGTACCGCACATAATCATTCCCATGATTGCCTGACCGCCCGCAGCCTCGACAATGGCCATCGGAGTTTCAGGCAAATCAGCCTGAACAGAACCGAGGTAGTGATAATAGTCAGGTGATGCTGTGCTACTGCCGGCATTCGTCCAGCCTGGCACCAATTGCCATTGCCCGGTGGTTGACGGCAGTGTTGAGCATGTCTCAAAACTCTGATTCACGAGTTGAGCCTGCACACTGACAGCGCAAAGCAGTCCAAGGGCTACATTCAGATATTTGGAAGTGAGAGACATATGGGGCTAATGTACAAAAAATTAAGCTAAGATTCCAGGTTGGGTTGCCCGGGGTACACAGATGACACCATATAAGGAACTAAGGTTGTTCCGCACTGAAAAAAAATGTGCGGATCACGGCAGCCATCAGAAGCGATATGCGTAGTGGAGCCCTATCGAAAGACTTCCTGAAATAATCTCGATTCCGGAATACTCATTCATTAGTCCTGCCGGAACCCAGCCATCCAGAGATGCGCCAAAGACATGATCATTCTCTTCGTACTCCAGTCCAAAACCGAGGGTTCCTCCAACCATCAAATTGCGGAATTTCAGGTCGTCGGACGGGATATTAATCAGTTCGGTATTGTTGGCTATCAGGCTTACCGGGCTGGTCTCTGAAACAGAGGTAAATCGTACAAACGGTCCAAAGTGGACATACATCCGGAGCTCCTCCTTCAGCGGTTCAGGGTATACCGCCATTCTGAGGATTACATCTGTTGAGCTAAATCTGAACAGGCCTTCCCTGATGTCGAGATCAATAGTATCCAACTCATAGCCGGGATCAATAAACACGTTGACAATCTGCGAGAGCTTGCCCTCTTCAAAACTCACAAAAGCATAGGTTTCCTCCTGTGAAAGATCCTCTTCGAGCAGATAAGGATTTTTAATACTGCTCATGGTATAATTCACGCCTAACCTGAGGGCAATCAAATCAGAAAAATGTTTTGTAGCTCCCGCACCAATGGACATCGAGGGCTTTGCGGAAATTCCTTTTCCGATCATTCTTTTCAGGAGGACGTCTTCAGATTCCGGCCGGTAGATGTTGGATAAAGTGATACCCGGCAACAATGAAACTCCGACATCCAGATTTAACTTTTCCTTTCTCTTGTGCCATTGTTCCTCGAGAGAGTCAACATCGGCAGAAGAAGAATCTCTCATGATGGCGATATACTCCCCATCGATGATGATCGTGTCGGATACTAAAGGAAAGCTGAACACAGGTACACAAAAAAACAAGAGCAACGACAGCATTGCTGCGTTGCTCTTGATTTTTGGTTTCATACCTGAGGGAAGGAACATATTGAAGGAATGTTCCGACTAAGGTATAGGGCAAAACCTTTCGGTCTGCACTTTTTTACTTCTTGCCCCCATACACAGGAACCAGAAGTTGCTTTCGTTTTGATGGTTTGTCAGTAGAAGTCTTTGTTGTGTTAGTCACTGCCCCATCTGTTTTCTCATCAGACACCGGTTCGATCTCTTTCACACCTCCGTCCTGAGCGGATTCATCACCTGTGCTTCCACCATCTTCAGAGGCTGAATTTTGAGACATTCCAGTATCACCTGACGGAGTTGAAGAGCGGCCGGCAGTTGTTCCATTCATATCACCTATTGATAGGTTGGAAACATTATTTGTTTTTCCGGTTCCACATGCTGAAGCGCAATTCTTTTTAGTACTGCAATCAGTAACATGTCCGCATGAAGATTCTGTTAACGCTTCTGGCTGTGCTGCAGGCATTTCAGTCAGAACTACCGGAGCAGGCTCATGTTGCCTTGTCATGGTAGCCACTGATGTTTGCTGAGATGTCAGGGCATAGGTACCCGCCGATGCCATACCGACAAAGAGCAGCAGATACCACATGTTGAAGCGGTGCATATCCGGAGAAGTGAACTTGCTCCACCACAGCTTTCGGCGCATTCCTCCATAAACACCCTGCGGTACCTCGGGAGAGAAGCCCTCAAACTGAGTTTTCACCTGCTCAAAAAACCTTTCGTCACTCATCTGTATTCAGTTTTACTTTACTCAATTCCAATAATTCCTTTTGCAAATAGCTTTTGGCGCGTGATAGCTGAGACTTAGATGTATTCACATCGATCTCCAGCATGTCTGCAATTTCCTTGTGCATATAACCTTCTACTACGTACAGGTTGAACACGGTTCTGTAGCCCACCGGAAGCTTGTTGATACAAAACAGCAACTCTTCTCTGGTGAACTCAGCGCTGTCAAACTCAAGGGGATCTTCTTTCATTCTGACAACATCGTCGATGTCGTCCTGAAAGGCATGCTTGAGGTTGCGACGATAGTTTGTGATTGAAGTATTGACTGCGATTCGTCGAAGCCAACCCTCGAAACTACCATCGTGATGGTATGCATGGATGTTATTGAAAATCTTCACAAAAACATCCTGCAGTACATCCTGCGCTTCCATCTTGTTCTTCGTGTACCGAAGACAAATGCCATATAACAAAGAACTAAATTTCTTATACAGTATATCCTGAGAGCGTTTCTCGCCCTTCACACAACCTTCTATGATCGCGCGGATATCGTCCATATAATTCTAAAACCCGAATGGGTTGTAAAGGGTTGCACCAAAGGAGTTCGGGAAAATAACTTTTACTAAAATAATGGATATATAACTCTGTATATCAATCATTTAACACAGCCCTGTTTCTCTTGAAAATCATCTGATAATCCAGGAAATAAAGGACCCTCAGGCTGATGCTATTGGATTCGGGAAGGCGGAATGTGAGTTTCATATCGTCTATAAGTGTCGCAGGAATTTCGTTCTGCTCATCTGCAATATTTCTCTTCCAGACCAGATTGAGTTCGCTGCCGGGCGTGAAAATCCAACGATAAACCATATCTATACTGAATGAATTAAAGCTGCGATTGGCCTCAAAGTTTCCGGAATCATCAAGCACATTATACGAAGTGGAACCTAGCCATCCCTCGGGTGTAAGGCTGTGGAAGGCAGAATAGTCGGAATAGCCCCAATAGTGTCGACCCCTGAAGCTTAGCGTCATCACATTGTTGAAGGCATAATTGAGTGTGAGCACGTTGGTGTGCGAGATGACATCGCGGGTACCAAAAACGGGTTCATCTGAGTTCTCGCCTGTAAAATCAGCCCAGCCGATATCATTGAAATGATTCTGATGGCTGTATACGTATGTAATCATCAGGTGGTCGTTGACCCTGAATCTTGGCGCAAATCTCCAGTTGAAAGAGTACCTGCCGTCGTTTTCATAGAATGTAGACCATGAACCCAGATCCAGCGCGATACGCTTTCTGTAGTCAGTGCTGATCCACCAGCCGATATTGCCATTCTTATAAGTACGGAAGTAAAGACCATCAACGCGTGGTTCAAAAAAGTCATATCCGTTCACAGGAACCAAACCGCCTTCCAGACCAAAAGAAAAGAATCTTCTGGTCATCATGCCCATGTCAGCATACAAGCTGAAGTCCGCAAAGTGATTCGGATTATAGAGGTAAGTAAGATTTCCATTCAGACTACTCCATAAGCGATTGAACGGCCCGAAAGGCTTGAATATCTGATATGAAGCATTTGCCCAGTGGCTTCGCTGGTTGTTATTGTAGAGAAACCCGAGGTCGTTGATATCATAGGTATCACTCATGATACTGGTCCCCGTTCCCCAGGTAAAATTTCCGCTGGTCTTTTCGAAGGAAAGAGAAGACGAAAAACCCTGTTTGTCGCTGCCAGAGTAGTTGAACTTCTGATTGAAAACTCCGGATCCGCTCAAAGCATAGGAGTTTCCCTTATTGCGAAGCTGGAATTCGGTTCCGACAGCATTGGCATCATATGTATGGCCATTGCGAAGCACATTGGTATTTACAAGAGACACATATGAATTGTTGGGCAGATTCTGATCAAAGACCAGAACATTGTAATTAGTCAGGGGATTAGTTTCAATCTGTCGCTTTGTTCCATCTGCCCTCTGAATCTCTGCGTGCTGCGGTGCAGTCACGGCATTGAACAATCCAATTCCAAGCCCTTTTGTTGTACGTCCAGATACCTTGGCGGCGTTGATGAGTTGTGTTTCAAGTGGATTCTTCAACAGGGTTTCACCCTCTTCCAGCATGCCATATACATCCCAGGCATATACCGGAGTTCCTCCTACCCTGCGGCTGTAAAAGAGCCCTGCCTTGGAGAACATCTCGGTGCCTTCTGTGAAAAACTGTCTGTTTTCCTGAAAGAAAACTTCGAATGGAGTCAGGTTCAGGACCAGATTATCTGAAACTGTCTGACCGAAGTCGGGAACCAGCGTTGCGTCGAGGGTGAAGGCATCAGACAGACCGTATTTCAGGTCCATTCCCCCATTGTAGCTGGTAGTTTGCTTCTGAGATATTGCGCCATCATCTGCCCTTACTTCCTGAACATTCAGGTAAGCCGAGGCATACGGATAAAGGAAGAGACGTGTTGGGGTAACCACATCGCTGATACCATGGAGTTCACCCATCTGAAGCAGCACACCCGGCATTTGAGGGTCCACCGGATTCCAGTACGATTGTTCCCGGTAACGGCGAATCTCGCGGAAGAAGTTAATGTCCCATATCTGATCTTTAGCTTCAGGAAAACGCAGGGCGGCAAAAGGAATGCGAAACTCGGCGCACCAACCGTTCGGCTGGATAGAAGTCTTACAATCCCAGACCGCATTCCAGGCAGGATCTTCGAATTCACCTGAGCTACCGCTTGTCACGCGGGCGTCCCATTGTTCGGCCTTCGGGCTCACGGCAAATGTGAAACCGTTGATACCATCTTTGTAACAGGAGAACGTAATACCGCAGTAATCCGCATTTCCGTCCGTATCCCGACCGGTAAGCTGACTGAGGATACTGTCAGGATTTGAGTCGAAGCACATAAAACCGATGTAGATGGAAACATCGTCATAGGCGATTCTGACCTCGGAGTCGAATATTGGATTATTGCCCGGATCGGGTGACCTTGTGATAAAATTTGTTGCAGGCTGAATATCCTGCCATATCGCATCATCCAGAACTCCATTCACTTTGGGTGGTGCCACACATCTGCCGGCCTGACACAATTTTTTAGGCACCTGGGCCATGCATATGCCACTCAGCATGACAAGTGCGAGCCAGATCAGTGAGCGGAAAAACACTTGTCCGTGGCAGATTCTCATAAGGGAAGCGAAATTATCGCAGAGGATGAACCTCTGTGGAGGTAAGCGGTTAAAATCTGTTAAGGTATAGTTGTGAAAACTGACCAAATCACTGGCCGACAGCTGAAATAACATGAATGATGAGCTTTTCAAACTATAATCCTATGACAGAGTATTGGGATTGGTGGGCTTAATTTCGCTGCCGCAATTCACCACGTATGACTCAACGCCTGATATTTTTTCTTTTGTTGCTCTTTCCGGCTCTGAGCGGAATGACTCAACAGAAGTATACACTGAGCGGAGAAATCCGTGATGCCTCGACTGGAGAGTACATGCTCGGTGCCCTTGTTGTGGCCGATTCAGTTCAGAAGGGTGTTGCGACGAATGTGTACGGTTTCTATTCACTGACTCTTCCCGAAGGAACCTATGTCATTCGCGTGAATTTGCTGGGATATACTGAAATACGCGACACCATTGCACTGACCAGAGATATCACACGAAACTTTGATCTGCGTGAACAGTCCATCGAAACGAAAACCATCGTGATCGAAGGGGAAAAAAGTCAGAATACTCAGAGCACCGATGTCGGAAAAATCGGACTGGAAGTATCACAAGTGAAAAAATTGCCTGTTCTTTTCGGAGAGGTAGATATCCTGAAAACGCTCACTCTATTGCCTGGCGTAAAGACTTCCGGTGAGGGTAATGCGGGATTCTATGTTCGCGGAGGCGGAGTTGATCAGAATCTGATCCTCCTCGACAATGCCGCAGTTTACAATGCCTCCCATCTTTTTGGCTTCTTCTCTGTGTTCAATGCAGATGCCGTGAAAAATCTTGAACTGACCAAAGGCGGTGTTCCTGCCAACTATGGCGGCAGACTGGCATCTGTTCTGGACATCAACCTGAAAGAAGGAAACAGCAAAGAGATAAAAGGTGAAGGTGGTATTGGTCTGATTGCTTCAAGATTTACCGTGGAAGGCCCTATTGTGAAGGATACTTCTTCTTTTATCATCTCCGGACGAAGGACCTATATTGATGTCCTCACCAAACCTTTTATCAATCCCGAAAGCAACTTCAGCGGATCCGGCTATTACTTCTACGACCTGAATGCAAAACTCAATTACCGCATAACCCAGCGCGACCAATTGTTTCTGAGCGGATATTTCGGGCGGGATGTCTTCACGTTCTCCAGTAAAAGTTCTGACTTCAATACGAGCATTCCATGGGGCAATGCAACAGCTACGCTGCGCTGGAACAGGATCATCAACGAAAGACTCTTCCTGAATACCATTGCCACCTTTACTGACTATAAATTCAAGTTCAGCGCTGTTCAGGATGCGTTTGAGTTCACTCTCTCTTCCGGTATTCGCGATTACGGTGCCAAGGTGCAGTTCAACTACTACCCGAACTACCTGCACAACATCAAGTTTGGTGCAGAGTATGTCAATCATCGTTTCACCCCGAACAACGTTTATGCACGAAGCGGCGATGTCGAATTTGATTTGGGCGGACCTGTTGCCTTATACAGTCATGAATTTGCAGCATATATCCTCGATGACTTTGACATCAATGAAAAACTCAGATTAAATGCAGGCTTGAGAATTTCGCATTTCATCCATGTAGGCCCATTTACCAGATACCTGAATGTTTCTGATAACAGCCTGACTGCCCCGGATGCACCTGACGAGGTCAACTATGGCTCCGGTGAAAAGGTGGCAGATTACACAGGTTTGGAACCACG
>JBEAZL010000369.1:0-9601 GCA_041170085.1 Bacteroidota bacterium | reverse complement strand
TGCTCATCCACCGAAACGATTTCTGTATTGAAATGAAAAAACAAATCGATATGCTCTTCCTGATGACCTGTCGGATAAATCCAGAAATGAACATAGCCCTCACCCGGAAACATGAACGGATTCATGGTGAGCTTGATAAATCCGGAAGCTTCGGGCGCTACGGGTAACATATCACCGGTATTCGGCAGATATGAATAGCAATCGGCCCAGTCGCACAGACTGATATGCCATTCTTCAGGACAGGTATTGCCCACAACACGCCATGATATCAGAGCCGAATCTGCAGAGTCATGATAGACATATACAAAATGATCGGTATAGGTCTCCATGGGCAGCGTCGCCTCGTAATTCCCTCCGGGATCAAAGGTGAAATTCTGAGCATGGGCAAGAAAGGAACATACCACCCCTGCACAAAGAGCCATCCAATGTTTTACATTCATGCCTCGCTTTTTCATAGGTCTGCGCAAGATGCACATAAACTCTTGAATATCCACTCATTGCGATTAAACTTAACATGCCTTAAGTCGGCAAAGCCATGGAAGCCTGAATGCAGTACTGACATATTCAGAATTCTGTAAGTACTTAGAATAATTTGTTATGGCTCTTAAACTTCAATGGTTCATTTTTGCCCCTTAGATAATCACGAAACATGCAAAGTCTTTCGTTCGATGAATTTGTAAAAACCAGCTGGTCTGATTGGCAAGCAGCTCTTGAAAAGGAACTTAAAGGGAAATCGCCGGATATTCTCAATTGGAAGGATGACGACGGTTTGTTGCACAGCCCATATTACAGACCGGGTTTTACCTTTCCATTCAGTACTCCTGATCTGAAAAAGGAATGGGCCGTTCTGGAGGAGTTTGACATGCGGAATCCGGGTGTCAATAGATCCATCCTGACCGCACTTAACGGCGGGGTAAATGCAATTGAAGTTCAAGGTGCCCTGACAGATGGAAGTTGCGAACTTGTCTTTCAGGATGTGATCTTACCTTATATCCAGTTGCACTTCGATGGTTCTGCCAGCACAGGAATAAATGGCGCATTTGCCCATTATGTTGACAAGAAGGGATATACCAGAGAATCGATTCAGGGAACTGTTCAAATCAGTTCTCCGACCGATGAGGGTATTGCTGAAATTCTTCATGAGTGGCCCAAACTGAGTGTTGTGGCCGCTGACGCACGTACCGCGCATTCGATGGGGTCTTCACCATCTGATGATATTTTGTTATGCCTGTCGCGGGGGCATGAGGTATTACTTACCCTGCTTCGCGCTGGCATTGATCCGGAGAGGATATCCAATGGAATTCAGTTCAACCTGACATCGGGCAGAAGTTTTTTCACCGAGATGGCAAAAATGCTTGCCCTCAGGATATTATGGAGGAAGCTTGCAGCCGGCTACAATCTTGAGGGGAATCTCAGCCTGATGGTTTCCACATCTGACTTCTGGCAGTCCGGAATTGATGTCGAAAACAACTTACTCCGCGCTTCGGCCCAGGCGATGTCAGCCATATGTGGTGGTGCGGATGTACTTCACATCAGACCACACGACGGCTGGAAAGGCGATGGATCAGAAGAATCGCGCCGTTGGGCAAGAAACATCAGTCATCTCATCTCCGACGAATCCGGATTGGCTGTTCACCGTCAGGCGGCACGTCAGTCTCACATGGTTCAGTCGCTCGTTTCGTCATTATGCAATCACACCTGGAAACGCTTTGTTGAATCTGAGAACGCCGGAGGCTGGCCTGTCATCGGTGATTCTTTGCTTGCAGGTATAAGTGAAAGGGGAAACAAGGTCCGTGAGACGGTTGCAGATGCAACTCAGGTAATGATAGGTGTGAACAAATACCCGGGGCGTGCAGATGAACATATAGCCGGAGCCAGAGCCGGAAGAGCATCCTCAATCATTGAAAATTCAGGGATATGAGCAGCGTGAAGAGAGTACAATTTAACCATAACCCTTCAGATTTTGAACCGAAAGGTGAAGGACAGCTTTCGTTTGACGCCGGAATAGCGCCCTTTGTTCGCGGCCCATATGCCAGTATGTATTCCATCAGGCCATGGACCATCCGACAATACGCCGGCTTCAGCACAGCTGAGGAGTCGAATGCCTTTTACCGGCGCAATCTCAAAGCCGGACAGAAAGGCCTGAGTGTTGCATTTGATCTTGCGACGCACCGTGGCTACGACAGCGACCACCCGCGGGTAGTTGGTGATGTGGGCAATGCGGGAGTAGCCATTGATAGTGTAGAGGACATGAAGATCCTCTTCGATGGCATACCCCTGGGCGAAATGAGTGTTTCGATGACCATGAACGGGGCAGTGATTCCCGTTCTGGCTTTCTATATCGTTGCTGCCGAAGAGCAGGGTGTGAGTCCCGATAAATTGAGCGGAACCATTCAGAATGATATCCTGAAGGAATTCATGGTAAGGAATACCTTCATCTATCCGCCGGCACCGAGCATGAGGATCATCAGCGACATTTTCTCCTGGTCTTCCCGCAACATGCCAAAATTCAACCCGATATCTATCAGCGGGTATCACATGCAGGAAGCCGGTGCTGATCCGGCGCTCGAGCTGGCCTATACACTTGCTGACGGGCTTGAATACGTCCGCACCGGTCTGGCCTCAGGTATGGCCATTGATGACTTTGCTCCGAGGCTGTCATTCTTCTGGGGTATCGGAATGGATTTCTTTACCGAGATAGCAAAACTTCGCGCAGGCAGGCTTTTATGGGCCAGGATTATCAGGCAATTCAACCCTTCAGATCCGAAAAGTATGGCGCTGCGGGCCCATTGTCAGACCAGTGGCTGGAGTCTCACGCGGCAGGATCCGTTCAACAATGTTGCCCGGACATGTATTGAGGCCATGGCCGCTGTGTTCGGCGGCACACAATCGCTACATACCAATGCCCTCGATGAAGCCATAGCGCTGCCTACTGACTTTTCCGCCCGTATAGCGAGAAATACACAACTCTACCTGCAGGAAGAAACAGATATCTGCAAAGTCATAGACCCCTGGGCAGGTTCTGAAGTGGTCGAAACCCTGACCAGTGAGATCGCAGACAAGGCATGGAAGCTGATTCTGGAAGTGGAAGAGCTGGGAGGCATGACCAAGGCCATTGAGGCCGGCATCCCCAAACTCCGTATAGAGGAGGCTGCCGTTCGCAGACAGGCCAGAATCGATTCGGGAGCGGATAAGATTATAGGAGTGAACATTTATGAGGTTCCCGAAGAGGATGATAAATTCGAGGTTCTCAAGGTGGATAATTCCGCCGTGCGAATGTCTCAGCTTGAGCGACTGGCAAAGGTTAAGTCCTCGCGCAATGAATCATCTTGCAGCAAGTCACTTGAAGAGATCACCCGCATCGCGCAAGGCGGAAGTGGCAACCTGCTGGAAGCTGCTATCGATGCGGCCCGCAGCAGGGCAACTTTGGGTGAAATAAGTATGGCCATGGAGAAAGTCTTCGGGCGATATTCACCAGTAATCAGGAGTGTTTCCGGAGTGTACAGTAACGAAGCGAGTATGGATAGCGATTTTCTCAGGGCCAGGGACCTGGCTGCAGAAGTATCAGGCATTCTGGGAAGACGACCTCGTATTCTGGTTGCCAAGATGGGCCAGGACGGTCATGACAGAGGTGCAAAAGTGATTGCCACCTCGTTTGCAGATATCGGCTTTGATGTGGATATCGGTCCATTGTTCCAGACACCGGGTGAGGTTGCCATGCAGGCCATTGAGAACGATGTGCACGTGGTGGGTATTTCTTCGCTGGCAGCAGGCCACAGAACTCTCGTTCCACAGCTGATTCAGGAGCTGGAGCAACTCGGTCGTCGGGATATCATGGTGGTTGCTGGCGGCGTTATTCCCGCTCAGGATTATGACTTCCTATACGATTCCGGATGCGTGGGTGTTTTTGGCCCCGGAACAAGGATAAGCCTTGCTGCAATTGATATCCTGGATTTACTGAAGAAAGGCTACTCGGCGCATTAAGCCCCTTTTCGGAGCAAGAACTCTGAAAAACCTGCCATTTCCTGCCTGATAATCGGGGAAAATTTCCTGATTCTGAATTCTCTGCGTATATTCGCGCCCCTTTTCAAAGGGCTGTATGGCTTGCTGATCATCATGCAGAAACAATATAACGTTTAACCTCTCCCTTCCATGATCAGAGGCCCCGGCCTGAAGGGATACAAGTAAAAGCCAAATGGCAGAATCTAAAAGAGTAAAGGCTGAAGAAGCCGAAGTAAATGACAGCGTCCGTCACGAAGAAGAAATCGTGAATGCAGGTGCTGCAGTTCCGCAAGAGGAAGAAACCGAAGCGGATGATGATAAACTTGAGCTTTTCAGCACATCTGACGAAGCTGGACTGATCACCGAAACCGGAGAGTTTAACTGGGACGCCATCGCGGTAAGCGGAGGCTACTCCAATGATGACCGGGTGCGTTACGACAAGATTTACGAAGACACCCTTTCAGCTATTGCTGAAAAGCAGGTGGTTGACGGAACCGTAATGCAGGTGAACAAGAAGGAAGTTGTTGTGAATATTGGCTACAAGTCTGAAGGTGTTATTGCAACTACTGAATTCCGCTACAATCCCGACCTTAAAGTTGGTGATGTTGTTCCGGTGTACGTTGAGCAGGCAGAAGACAAGAATGGCCAGCTGGTGGTGTCGCACAAAACTGCCCGTGTGTTCAGCGCATGGGGTAAGGTGAACGCGGCTCTCGAGTCTGGTGAAATCATCAAAGGTGAAGTGAAGTGCCGTACCAAGGGCGGACTCATCGTTGATGTATTCGGAATTGAAGCCTTCCTTCCAGGCTCACAGATCGATGTGAAGCCTATCCGTGATTACGACGTTTACGTTGGTAAGCTCATGGAATTGAAGGTTGTGAAGATCAATCAGGAGTTCAAGAACGTTGTGGTATCACACAAAGCCCTGATTGAAGCCGAGCTCGAAGAACAGAAGAAGCAGATCATGAGCGGCCTCGAAAAAGGTCAGGTACTCGAAGGCGTGGTGAAAAACATCACCAGCTATGGAGTATTTGTTGACCTCGGCGGCGTTGATGGTCTCGTGCATATTACTGACCTCTCATGGGGTCGTGTAAATCATCCTGAAGAAGTGGTACAGCTTGATCAGAAGATCAATGTGGTTATTCTCGACTTCGATGATGACAAGAAGCGTATCGCCCTTGGCGTGAAGCAACTGACTTCACACCCGTGGGATGCTATGCAGGATACCCTTGAGCCAGGACAGAAGGTGAAAGGTAAAGTTGTGGTTCTGGCCGACTACGGTGCATTCGTTGAAATCGCACCTGGTGTGGAAGGACTGGTACACGTATCTGAAATGTCGTGGAGCAGTCACCTGCGCAGCGCTCAGGATTTCCTCAAAGTAGGTCAGGATATCGATTGTGTTATTCTGAATGTAGATAAGGACGAGCGTAAGCTTTCGCTTGGTATCAAGCAACTGACCCAGGATCCTTGGGAAGGTATCGAAGGTCGCTATCCTGTTAGCAGCAAGCACAAAGCGAAGGTTCGCGCCTTCACTCACTTTGGTGTGTTCTGCGAACTCGAAGAGGGCATCGATGGCCTCATCCACATCTCAGATCTGAGCTGGAACAAGAAGATCAAGCATCCTAGCGAATTCTGTGCTATCAACGACGAACTCGAAGTTGTAGTGCTCGAACTCGACAAGGACAACAGAAGAATCAGCCTTGGTCACAAGCAGCTCGAAGAGAACCCATGGGATGTATTCGAAACAGTGTTCACTGAAGGTTCACGCCATCAGGGTACCATCCTCCGCAAAGAGGGTAACCACTCTGTTATCGCCCTTCCATACGGACTTGAAGGCTATTGCATGAACAAGAACCTGAAGAAGGCCGATGGCAGCACTGCTAAGAATGAAGAAACCCTTGATTTCGTGATCCTTGAATTCAACAAGAATCTCCGTAAGATCAACGTTTCTCATACACGTACATGGCAGGAAGGAGGCGATGAGGCAGAAGAAGGTGCAAAAGCAAAGCGCCCGGCCAAGAAGCCTGAAGGTGACTCAAGCCAGGCAGTTCGCGCTGTAAACGACAGGGTTGAGAAATCAACTCTTGGAGACCTCAGCGTATTGTCTGACCTGAAAGATCAGATGGAAGCTGATGCCAAAGAGCCTAAGAAGACTGACGGCGAAAGCGCTGAATAATATCTGAATAGTAAGACCATTAAAAAAGGGTTGTCCTCGCGGATAACCCTTTTTTTATGTCCTTCTTTTTAAGAGGGGAGAAGCCTGTTTCTGCAACGTCACAATTGGTCGAGACGTATTAGCTTTTCATCTCCTTCTCACAACAATGCTCCAGTAGCGGGAAGATCCTGCTTATTTATTCTCTTCAGCTTCCAGTTCCTTGAGCTCTTCGTCAATGATTTCTTCGATGGCTTTTCTTTCAGCCTCATTGAGTCTGGCATCCAGCTTAGCCTGACGCTTCATGTAGCGGTACATATCCCTTTTGTGAATTTCGTAGGCGATATAAACCACATATGCATTGTCCTTGAAGTATTTCTCTTCACCAATCTTCCGAAGGTCAGCAATCTCAGTGTTGGTGACCTCACGGATAAGGCTCTGGAACTTGTCATTCAGTTCAGATCCACTGTTTACCTGCGTTTCAGCCAGGTATTGATCAGTTACGACTTTCATCCGGGTTCCAACCTGCTGGGCCAGTTCTTTCTTGGCCTGTAAGTCAGCCTTGTTCTTGGCGATATTTTCATCCATGCTATCACCTTTTCCCCGTGCCCGGAAAAAGCGATTATTGCTTTCATAGGCATTTCCGGTAAATGGCTCTTTCACCTTCTCGCCCAAATGGCTGTTACCTGAACAGGAATATAAAGCTGAGGCAATCGCCAGGATCAGAATTCCGGAAAATCGAGTAAACGTTTTCATGACTGTATTAATTTGTTTTCGGGAACAAGGTAAAAACTGTGCCACAATCAAACTAGAAACCAAGCTCCTTTCTTGCCACAGAGTCCGAAACCGCATGCTGATTCCAGTAATCAGTCCTGATTGTCTTTCTCAGTTTGCCTGTTGTAGTCAGCATTGGAGCATCTGCAGACCATCCGTCCGGGTATGTTTCTGACCATGTCAGAATCTGGTAGGGAGGACCTTCCTCATGTTCAATGGAAAGTGTCCTGTTTAATTCAGGATAAGTGACGGTAAATAATTGCGGGTCATTCTTTCTCAAATAGCCAGAGCATTCTGCTTCGTATGGGCGCACCTCGAGATGCATGAGTCGCAGAAATGAAAGGGGAGGGATCATCATCACCTTTCCATCAGGAAGTATATCCGGATTCATTCTGATCAGACTCCACATCTCATCTTCCAGTAAATACTCGTCTGCACCGCTCTGCCAGGGAATAAGTTCATCCATTTCACCCTCCCCTTCAAAGTAACTGTGTCCAACGAACTGATATCCCTGATCGGTGTGGTCCATTTGGCAAAAAACATGACCACACCACTCCTGAGAACTCATGCTGTTCTTTAACGAATGAGTGCCATTTACCGGGGTAAAAGTTGACGTCAGAATGGAGTATGGATATACGCCGGTGTTGAATTTGCGGGCAAAATTCATTTTCATCACCTCAACAATGTCCGAAGGATTTCCTTCCGGGTGATCTGATTTGACATGCAGAGACTTCGAAAATGGCTCTGTGACAAAGACCATGACGGCATCGCCGTGTCGCAGTTCTCCGTATCTCGCCTGAACCAGGTCAAATGAACTTACTTCAGCCTTACCATCATGCCACCATGTAGTCCATCTGTCATTTGGAACAAATATGACAGCAGATTGTGGTTTTGTGTCCTGATTATGAGTGTCTTGGCTTGTGCATCCGGACAGGGTTAGCAGGATGAGGGAGGTCTGCAGGAGAGGGAGCATGCATTTCATACCTGAAGGTTTTCACGAAAGTATCACAGAAATTAAGGACGCAAAGTGGTGTTTCTCAACCATACAGGAAACCACGGTTGAGAAAAATTGTGCATTATTTCCGGGGGTTAAAGTTTCTTCTGTGCACTACTTTAGCGGAACTTCTTTAGGAGTAATCTGTTAAGGAATCAATACTTTAAATCTAAACTTCAGTATGAAGCAATTCTACGTTACTGCGTTTGCTCTGGCATTCATGTCTGCCACGGCTCTTGCGCAAACATTCACCAATTCTTCCAACCTGCTGCCTGCTAACTACCACAGTGGTGGAGTTACAGGAGTTACAGACATGAACAACGATGGCTATGATGATATCATCATCATGGATGAGTCGCTGCACCTGTACATCGCATACCAGAACGCAAACGGAACCTTCACGGAAGAGGACTATGGCGTGGTATCGGATGAGGGACAATGGGGAATGGCTGTAGGAAACATGGATAATGACGATCACCTCGATGTTCTCTGCGGAGGTTACTATGACAACACACAGGTGATTCGCATCACTTCTGTGGGTAACTATGAGCAGGTTGAACTCAATGATCCGAATGGAATTTTTATGCAGTCATGTAACTGGGGCGACATCAACAATGATGGATGGCTCGACGTATTTGCCTGTCATGATGATGGTCCTTCGAGAATCTGGATCAATGATGGAACCGGTAACCTCGAACATAATACCACAGCAATTAACACATCGGTTTATCCGAACAGTGATAACAGTGGTAACTATGGCTCGGTATTCACCGACTTTGACCGCGACCGCGACATTGACCTTTTCGTGGCAAAGTGCCGTCAGTTTATCAATGATCCTTACGATCCGCGCAGAACCAATATTTTCTTCGTAAATGATGGTGATAATAATTATGAAGATCAGGCTCACGAGCGCGGATTGGTAAACCTTCAGCAGTCATGGACAGTTGATTTTGCTGACGTGGATAATGATGGCGATTATGATTGCCTTCTGACTACTCACAGTGCTACACTCCAGCTCTATCTGAACGATGGAAATGGTTATTTCACTGACGTGACCGAAGCTGCAGGACTGGATCTTAGTGCATTTTTCCTTCAGGCCAAGTTTGCTGATTTTGACAACGACGGATTTGTTGACCTCGTGCACTCAGGAGGAACACACCGCTATCTTCATAACAATGGAGACCTCACATTTACTGAAATGGATGTGTTCCCATACAGCGATGAAATGCATTCATTCGGAATCGGAGACCTGAACCGCGACGGACATCTCGACCTGTATGCCAGCTACGGAGATGGTTATATTGACCCGGACAACAGCCATACAGACAGACTTTGGCTGAACAATGGAAATAACAATCATTTCATCGTATTCGATCTTGAAGGTACTCTTTCCAATCAGCAAGCCGTTGGTGCCACCGTTGAAATTCACGGTGACTGGGGTGTACAAATCAGAGAAGTAAGAGCTGGTGAGAGCTATGGTATTTCCAACTGTTTCGCGGCTCACTTCGGACTGGGAACTGCGACCTCTGTTGATCTGGCTATCATTTACTGGCCTTCAGGACTGGTAAGCGTTATCGAAAATCCGGCTGCAGATACATTCCATGAAGTTATCGAACAGGATTGTGTTGCAAACGCTGTTACGGTTTCTGCCAACGGACCTGTTGCGCTCTGCGAAGGTGGTT
>JBEAZL010000368.1:0-2802 GCA_041170085.1 Bacteroidota bacterium | reverse complement strand
CTGATGGCTGGAGCAGTATAAGGAACAGAAATAAACTTAAGAGTGGTCGTTCGTTTTTCAGCATATATCCGGTAACGCGTCGGACAAATGTATTATTGTCAGTTATGGCCAGGTCAACAGGCCGGGGGTATACCGCCCGCTCTGTCTGCTGAATTAGGGATTTCCTTAACACAGGCTTCACATTAAGGCGGTAATTTTGCGATCTGATGCCTTCTAAGCAGTCAATAAAGTACATCAATCGCGAGCTCTCATGGATCGACTTTGATGGTCGGGTTCTGGAAGAGGCTGATGACCGGAGCAATCCGCTAATCGAACGTCTGCGTTTTTTGGGAATATTCTCCAATAATCTTGATGAATTTTACAAGGTCAGGATTGCCGGTCTTCAGAAAGGTTTATCCGCAGGAGTAAAGAAGAATGACGACTGGGGTTACGATCCCGAAAAGACTCTCAAACGTGTCGAAAAGTCTGTTGTTGATCAACATAAGAGGTTTGATCTTATCTTCAGGAAACTGAAAGGAGAGTTGTCCGACAGGGGTATTGATATTGTCAGTGAGCGGACTTTCAGCAAGGTAAACAGGCGTTTCATTCAGGAGTACTTCGATGAACATTTGCGGCCTTTGCTGATACCCACGAGAATTTCATCGGATAAGAAATTCCCTGAACTTGAAGACGGAACTCTTTATCTCGGTGTGGTTTTGTGGCCCAAATCGGGGGATTATCTCCGCGAGTTTGCCATAGTGCCGATTCCGGCTGAACTGCCCAGGTTTCTGGCATTACCACCTGCACGCAACAGGCAGGAGGTAATGTTTCTCGATGATGTGATCAGGCTTCATTTGCGAAGCTTGTTCGGCGAACAGAAGTACACCAGGGCAACGGCTTATACCATTAAGATCAACCGTGATGCTGAACTCGAAATTGATGATGATTTCAGTCAGAGCGTAGTAGAAAAGCTCAGAAAAGGAATAGCACGCAGGAAGAAGGGCAGATATGTCCGCTTGTTGTACGACAAGAATATGGATATCGAATTGCTTGATCTGGTGCTTCGCAAGACCCAGATTCGGAAGAGCGTCAATATCATTCCCGGTCCGAGGTATCATAACAAGAAGGATCTGATGTCTTTCCCTGATTTCGGGAGACCGGACCTCTGTTTCAAGCCTCTTCCGCCATTATCGCATCCCCGTGTGCCGTCTGGTGTGTCGGTGATGCGTGAAATGGAAAAGGGGGATATTCTGCTTCAGTTTCCTTATCACACCTTCAACCCTGTCATTGATTTGTTGCATGAAGCTGCGATGGATCCGCAGGTAACCACGGTGAGGGCTTGTCTTTACCGCATAGCCAGGGATTCCAAAGTGGCAAGGGCACTGGCGCTTGCCGCTCAGAACGGAAAGAAGGTGGTGGTTTTCATTGAGGCACAGGCAAGGTTCGATGAAGCCAACAACCTCAACTGGGGAGAGAAGCTGAAGAAAGCCGGGGTGAAGGTGATGTACACATTGCCTGGCCTCAAGGTACACGCGAAAGTGATTCTGATTACGAAGAGAGTCAATGGAATTTCAACGCTCTTCAGCCATATCGGCACCGGAAATTTCAATGAGAAGACAGCTGCTTTATACGCAGACTTTTCGCTGCTGACAGCCAGCAAGAAAATTGGCAGGAACATCAGAAACATCTTTCAGTACCTGGAGAATCAGCAGCAGGTTCCGTTGATTGATGAACTGCTGGTAAGTCCGTTCAACACGAGACAGAAGCTGTTGCGTTATATCAGAAGGGAAGCTTCGAATGCATCCAAGGGAAGGCCAGCCTGGATGATTCTGAAGATGAACAGCCTCACTGATACTGAAATGATCGACGAGATATGCAAAGCCTCGGCGGCCGGAGTGAATATTGAGTTGCTGATCAGGGGTATGTGTTGTCTTGTACCGGGCTTGCCAGGCGTGAGTGAGAACGTCAGGATTACCAGTATAGTAGGGCGTTTCCTGGAACATGCCAGGTGTTTTGTTTTCTGTAACAACAATGAGCCGAGGTATTTTCTGGGCAGTGCTGACCTGATGACACGTAACCTGGATTTCCGCATAGAAGCCCTGGTAGAAATTGCAGATCCGGCTATACGCCGACAGATTCAGGCTGCTCTCGACATCCAGCTTAATCCGAGTTCTAAGTCAAGGGTGATGTCGCATGAAAAGCCTCATATCTACAAAAAGCTGAATTCTGCCATTGCACTCATGGATCCACATGAGAGGGCTTATCAGTCTGTGCGTTCACTGCGGAAATAAATTCCGCTAACAAAATTTCAACCGCCTTTGTATCATTGGCAATTCAGGTGAACTTTAGCATTTTGTCAGAATTTGAAGATTGCAGCCATAGATATCGGTTCAAACGCGGTACGCCTTCTCATTGAGGAGGTGTTTGTGCACAAGAAAACCTACCACATTGAAAAGGTTTCCTTTACGCGTGTGCCCATACGATTGGGCGATGATGTCTTTGTAAAAGGTAAGATTTCAAAGGAGAAGACCAAGCAATTGGTCAAGACCATGAAGGCCTTCTGGTACCTCATGGATGTCCATAACATTGAACTCTTCCGCGCGTGTGCTACCAGCGCCATGCGGGAGGCATCAAACAGTCCTGATGTTATAGCCAGGGTGCTGAAGGAAGCCAATGTGAGCATTGAGGTGTTGTCAGGACAAGAGGAGGCCAATCTGATTTTTGCGAACATTGAGGGACAGATGTTCACAGGTTTCGAGAACCTGCTGTTCATCGATGTGGGTGGTGGTTCAACCGAGCTGACCGTGATGAAGAAGGGTAAAC
>JBEAZL010000367.1:0-4926 GCA_041170085.1 Bacteroidota bacterium | reverse complement strand
CTCTTCTCAATGCCGCTAAGTATGAAGAGGCAATTCCGTACTTCAGGGAAGCCGGAAACTTAGATGGTGTGCGGAAAACCACCAGGGCCCTGATGTTTCGCAATCAGGCCCAATGCTACTTAGCACTGCAGATGAACGATTCAGCCGTGAAATACTCCATTGCAGCTGCACAATTATTTGAACCGGAATCTTATGAATACCTGATCAATATGGCAGATGTGGATTTGCTATCCGGACATGTTCGTGAAGCCACCGAAAAACTGGAAAAAGCTTTTGCCATCAATCCGGACGATGTCGCGGCTTGCAACTCTCTCGGACTCATCTACCTCGGTGAATACGACTACGAGTCTTACAGCCCGGAGAAGGCATTGCCATTTAACCAGAAAGCTTTTCAGATCAACAGAGACAGGACAACGGAGGAGGTTTTGTCCAGGAATTACTTTGCTCTGGAGAAGTATGAAGATTGCGAAAAACATCTCATGAACATTTATTCTACCTACCGCGGGATGACAGATGTCACGTTTAGCCTGGGCGTAGTGAAATGGAAGCAGAATCAATTCGCCATGGCCGAAAAGTTCTTCGAAGAGGCCATTGCCGCAGATTCGAGTTACCGCTTAGCCGTGGAAGAATTCAAGTTCATGCAGACCCTTGAGCAAGAGGGTATGGAAGATCCGGCCATCCTACCAGAATAGTCTTCGGATATTTTGATCCATGGCTATGTCAATTCTGACAAGCCTTTCAGACAAATCCGAATTCTTTATTTAGAAATAGTCTAATTTAGTGGCCTGTTATTCAGATTCACACCCCATTGCTAAGAATCCTATTCATCATATTGATTCTTTGCCAGGTCCCGGAAACGTTCTCGCAGACTCAAATTCCCGACCAGGACACCATTCCCCGCAGAATCGAACTGCGCGAACTGGTTATTACAGGAACCAAGACTTTCAAGCGCAAAACAGAAAGCCCGGTTATCGTCAATATTCTGGACAGCAAAACATTGTCGACGCTTCAGGTATGCAACCTTTCTGAGAGTCTGAAATTTCAACCTGGACTGAGGATTGAAGCGAACTGCCAGACCTGCCAATACACCCAGTTGAGAATGAATGGCCTTCAGGGTGGATATTCACAGATACTGATCAATGGCAGACCGATTTTCAGTCCTCTTATGGGACTATACGGTATGGATCAATTGCCTGTCAATATGATCGAGAAGATTGAAGTAGTGAGAGGCGGAGGTTCTTCCCTCTATGGATCAAGTGCCATAGGCGGAACCGTGAACGTGATTACCAAAATTCCACTAACCGACGGATACGAGTTCAACTCATTTTATCAGAGCATAGGACAGCGCACAGATGATTTCAACCTGGGAGGAAATGCCACGCTGGTCAACAAATCCGCTACGGCCGGTACAACGATTTTCATGAATAAGCGGAACAGAAAAATGTACGATGCGAATGGTGATCGTTTCTCCGAGATCCCTTCGATCGACAACCTGTCATTCGGTGTGAACTCTTATTATCGTTTTACACCTGACCAGAAACTTGAAGTATCTCTGAGCAATCTGAATGAATACCGCTACGGCGGAGAAATGACCGATCAGCCTGCCCATCTTGCCATGCAGTCGGAAGAACGCGACCATCGTATATGGATGGCCAGTGCCGATTATCAGATCAATTTCAATGAAGACAACACCACACTTATTGGTTACGCGGCTTTTCAGGATACATACCGAAGTCATTACACCGGAATCTTTCCGGAATCTGAAGAGGACATTCAGTCACATCTTGAAACACCTCCCTATGGCACTTCTCAGAACAATACCTACCACGCAGGAATGCAGCTGAATCACAGGCCAGTTAAATGGTTCAAAGCACAAAATGTACTTACTGCAGGTACTGAAATAGTTTCCGATGAGATCGACGATCGCATACCAGCGTACAACTATCTTATCGATCAAAGAACCATCGACTGGGGATCATTCTTTCAGAGCGACTGGAAACTGACAGACAATTTTAACTTACTGTCGGGCGTACGTGTCGACTTGCATAACCTGCTCGACAAACCCGTTTTCAGTCCCCGAATTGCCTTACTGTATTCTGTAAAAAGCAGAACACAATTCAGACTGAATTTTGGCACCGGATTCAGGGCTCCTCAGGCGTTTGACTCAGATCTGCACATTGCTTTTGCAGGAGGTGGTGTATCTCGTGTGAGGCTTTCACCGGACCTCAGTGAAGAAAGATCGCGGAGTTTCAGTGCGTCGGTCAATCATGACTCTGCCACAGAGCGATATATCGCAGGCTTCACGCTTGAGGCTTTTTATACCCATCTCGATGATGCCTTTGTTCTCCAACATACAGGCGAAGATGAATTTGGCGAAGTGTTCGAGAAGAGAAACGGATCGGGTGCAACTGTCAGCGGTGCAACGATTGAGCTCAGGGGCAACTTCAGAAAAAAGATTCAGCTCGAGGGTGGATTTACTATGCAGACCAGCCTATTCGATCAGGCATTGTCGTACATCGAAGGAACGGAAGCCACCCGTGAATTCCTCAGAACACCCAACGAATACGGCTTTGCCAATCTCTCCATAATGCCCGATGAACGCTGGAACTTCAATCTGAATCTCGTCTATACCGGCCCCATGCTGCTAGCCCATTTCGGTGGTGCTGAGAACTTCTTGAGCGATGCCATGACACAATCTCCGTCATTCACTGAGATCAACCTGAGAATCTCGAGGTCGTTCAGAATCACAGAGCAGGGCGCAATCCTGGAATTATATACAGGCGTGAAGAACCTGTCAGACGCTTATCAGTCGGACTTTGACAAGGGCCCCTTCCGCGACAGCAATTACATCTATGGTCCGATTATGCCAAGGACCCTGTTTCTGGGAGTCCGCTTGCGATCTGCGAGCTAATCCTCCTCTGTTTCGAGATTCAGAAAGAAGCGCAGAATACACCGGGCTTTGTATGCCCCGTCGAGAGACAAAAAAGGGCTCCGATGGAACCCTTGTTGTGGAGATAATCGGATTCGAACCGATGACCTCTTGCATGCCATGCAAGCGCTCTAGCCAGCTGAGCTATACCCCCTTTTTTTTGAGGGCACAAATATACGAAGAGAATTACCTTGCAACATGGTTCGGAAAGCTTTTACCGTGACAGGTGTTGTGCAGGGAGTATTCTTCAGGAAGCATCTCGCTGAACAGGCCGTGGCACTTGGCCTGACGGGGTTTGTTCAGAACCTTCCCGATGGTTCGGTATATGCCGAGGCGCAGGGCTCTGAAGAAAAAGTAAGCCTCCTCTTTGAATGGTGTCAGATGGGATCTCCGGCTTCGAGGGTAGAGATGGTGGTGGCTGAGGAGATGACGTGTACCGGAGATCAGGAATTTTCAATCCGACGTTGAAGTGATGGTGACCTTGAGGAAATATCTGCAAAATCAGGAAAACTTTCTGGCCTGGTGCCTGGGTATTCCTGCTCTCGCGTGGATTGTCTGGCTCATATGGCCGGGATTTCATATGTCTCCTGCAGGTCTCCACTTTATCCGTCAATCCGATAGCCTGTCCTTTGTTCTGTCTTATCTGGAGCGAGGTGCGATGTCCATTTCACCTGCTACGCTCAACCTGAGCAGCACAGAAGGAAAAGCAGCATGTGAGTTTCCCATTCTGTATTATGTAACGGCCAGATTGGCCTCCATAGGCTTCTCGCCTGTCTCAACGCTGAAAACCTTACACTTCATAATATTCTCAGCGGGAGTCTTATTTACCTCCCGACTATTCTTTGAGGTAATGAAGAATGCTCTGTCCGTCATCCTGAGTATCATTCTGATTTTCTCCGGCACCATTTTACTCTATTACAGCAACAACCTCTTGCCAGACATTCCTGCACTTGGACTAACCCTAATTGGCGTAAGCCTGAGTGTGCGGGGATTATTGAACGAAGACAAAAGGCTGATTATAAAATCTACCTGGTTCTTCCTGTTTGCTGCGCTTTTTAAAATCACTTACGGAATTTATCCGATTGCCTTTTGTGCGGCATGGCTTTTCACAAGTCATGAACCGCTTGTCAGGAAACTGAAACAAGCATTCATCTGGTCTCTCATTTCGCTCGCCCCGGCTGTGGTCTGGGGCGCATTTGTGAACTTCTACAATGAGCATCATCACAGTGCTTACTTTCTGACCACATGGTCTCCCATCTGGTCGTTGAACGGGGAACAAATCAATGTGGTGCTTGACTACATATCGAGATACTGGAGGGTGAATTTTTACTACCCTACAACCCTGCACTTGCTCGGAATCATCATTCTCGGGACATTCATACTTCGAATCAGAAAGAGCAATTCGCTCTTCTCTCTTCTTGGCTGGACCATTGCGGGCGCCATGACATACTTCCTTCTTTTCTTCGAAAAGTTCAAAGATCACGACTATTACCTCCTCGTGTTTATTCCGGGAGTGGTAATCCTGTTGTGCACTTTGTGGAATTACGAATGGATAAGCAAGACGAAGATGCGCTTTGTCCTCATTAGCTGTACTGGAGTAATCGCTCTGCTGAGCATGAACTACGCCGGCAAAAAGCTGGACCAGCGATACAACAGGCCCGCAGATCAGTACTCAGAGATATCTAAAATTCTCTCGGGATACCCGGCAGAAGAACTGAATAAAATTGGCACAGATGAAAATGTACTCGTGCTGGGTGATGATACCATGAATGGCTCTCTCACCATAATCAACAGAAAGGGAATAACCGTCCCCGGATCAAAGCTCAGCGAAGCGGAGATTGATGCCGGAATACTCGAAAATGAAATCAGTAAAATAGTTGTTCTCGGAGAGGCCCGTGCTGAATGGCAGAAATACCTGGCACGTTCAAATCGCATAGGTGGCTGGGGAGAAACAAGTATCTACGAATTTAACGGGAACCGATAAAAATCGTTTTCAC
>JBEAZL010000366.1:0-10161 GCA_041170085.1 Bacteroidota bacterium | reverse complement strand
GGCGCCATCACCGAATCCCCATCCGGCACTGCCGTATGAAAGGGTAGGCGATGAATACTCTGAGTCGGGAAGTGGATTGTCTGTGTCGTCATTATCGAGCCATGGTCCCGCCAGAAGTTGAGTAGCCTGAAAGGGTGGCGGGGCATTGTACTCTTCTGTGCTCGAAGTGCCATTGTATCCATAGATTGCCTGGTTTTGAACAAGTGTTCCGGCGTAGTCGTTGGCAGGGTTTCCAATGTCGAAATCAGTGAACATGCCCATGTATGCATCACTCAATTCCTGTGTTCCTCTGTTGATGATGCGGTACTTCAGAAACACTGTATTCTGAAGCATGGGATCGGAATCATCGAACGCATAGAGCATGCCGTGAATCTCCAGTCCGATGGGCTGACCTCCGCTCGATTCATGCACTCCGCCGCCGTCATTGAAGATAAAGTAAATGCACTCGTCTCCACAAAAGAGAGGGTAGTCTCCCGCAAATGGGTCATATACGTAATCAGCATCATAATCAAAGAATGGTGCCAGGTAAAAATCATAACCGGCCGTATAATCTCCATGTGCCGGCCAGTTGATGATCCATTGAGGCATGGTGTATCCATCCGGAAATTCCTCCTCCACTGTGTTGTTGGCAACAGCATTGAAGTAGGCAATGTGAGTGGCAATGTCTGAGGCGCTCGCAATCCATACCTGATCATATTGTTGCATAACATTCTCAGTCGTAGTGGCATCACCGATTGTCAGTGGTCCGGGAAACCAGTCGTGTTCATTGCTGAAATACATTTCCGCGGCAAGTTTTATTTGTTGGTCTCCAGCGATTCCTCCCACCCACAGATTGGCTGCATAAACAGTTGAAAGTCCCGAACCTGCGGGGACCTCGAAAATCTGACTTCCCGGAATGACTTCGAACAACTGTCCGTGTGAGTTAACGGCACATCGGATATTGTTTGTTTCCAGAATGCCGTATGTCTGGGCGAGCAAATGGATGGATGAAAATACGAGGCAGAGAAGAGGTATAAATTTTCTCATGTTTTAAACTTTGAAACCCAATTTACACCCGATCACAGAGTTCAGCTGAGCCGACAGCTTACATTTTGAGTCATTTTTTTCTTGTCAGACTGAGGAAGAGAATCTTTGATGCAGGCATGAATTTAAAACTCGTCTTAGGAATCGGAAACTGGAACCATCAGTGTTCGGTCGCAGCGACAACTCTTGTTGACCCGAAGAACCGAGGAGCTGATAAATTTCGCCTTCACTGGTTACCAAGAATTTTTTCGGCAAGAACGAGGGAGAGTTTCATATAGCTCTCATGTGTCCAACCCGCAACATGCGGAGAGAATACTACCCTCTGAGATTCGAAAAGATTCCTCAATGCTTCTGGTACACCTGAAATGTCTAATCCCTCGAGAGATGATTTTTCATACTCCAGCACATCCAGACACGCGCCGCTGACCATGCCCTTGTCAATAGCTCGCGAAAGCGCTGAGGTATCGGTGTTTTTTCCCCTCGATGCATTGATAAAAATGATGGGCTTCCTGAATGACTCAAAGAAGACATCATTGGCATAATGTGTAGTTTCAGCATTGAGCGGAAGGTGAATACTCACGATGTCACTCCGGTTGAATATTTCATCAAGGTCAGATTCGCGGACAAATTCATTGGAGAAACCTGTTTTGTATTTGTCATGGGCCAGTATCTCGCAACCAAACCCGCGCAATTTTTGAGCAACACTCGAACCCATCACACCATAGCCGATAATCGAGAATACTTTGTCCTTGATTTCTGTTCCCCTGTTTTCTTCCCTTCTCCAAATGCCACTCCTCACTTCCTGATTGGCAAGATGGAGTTTGTTTTGAAGCATGAGCAGCATGCCCAGCACATGCTCTCCGACAGCATCGGCATTGCCTTCAGGTGAGTTGATACAGCGTATGCCTCTTTGCTCAGCATAGACCACATCAATATTTTCCATGCCGGATCCGGAACGTGCTATCCATTCAAGTGATGTCGCATATTCGAGAATAGCAGAATTGAGAGTAATCCTGCTTCGTACAACTATTCCGGAATACCCAGCAATCTTTTCCCTGAGTGATTCATAGGTGGACGAATAATCGTGTTCGCATGAAAATCCTGCAGCAAGGAGCTTCTCCTCAAGAATGGGATGGACTGTTTCCAGAAAAAGTACTTTCTTCATCTCAGACAAAACTGGCCATCACCCAGTGGCCTACGGTGAAGTAAATGATAAGGCCCACAATGTCGTTGGTCGTGGTGATAAACGGACCTGTTGCAAGTGCGGGATCGATGCCGAAGCGATTCAGGGTAATGGGTATCCATGTTCCCATGAATCCGGCGAACAGGATAACGCTAAGTAGTGCAATGGATGCTGTGATACCCAGACTGACATGAATAGGCGATATCAGACTTACCAAAAGGATGATTGTACTGCATATCACACCGTTGAGCAGTCCTACACCGAACTCCTTCATAAGGCGTTGGGGTAGAGTATCTGAATACACGTTCTGACTTGCCAGCGCCTTTACAACAAGCGCTGATGACTGCACTCCGACATTTCCTCCTGTAGCTGCAATCAGCGGCATGAACAGAGCCATCTCGGGATGTTCAGAAATGTCAAAAACACCTATGATCTGTGCAGAGAGCAAACCCCCGCCCATACCAATAAGAATCCACGGCAACCGGGCTCGTGTCAGAGTCCAGACGTTGTCATCTGCCTCAACATCTTCAGAGATACCCGAAGCCAGCTGGTAGTCTTTGTCGGCCTCTTCTTTCATCACGTCTACAACGTCGTCGATCGTGATTCTGCCGAGAAGGATGTTATTTTCATTGACAACCGGGACAGCGACCAGGTCGTATTTCTCCATGATGTTGGCAACCTCTTCGGCCCGGGTGTTAACATCAACTGTAATGACATTGTCTTCCCGGAAAAGGTCTCTGATCTGCGTCCGCATACTTGCACTGGCGAATACCAGAGATTTCATACTGAGGGTACCTACGAGCGATCCTTTCTCGTCAATCACATAAATAGAGTATACGTGTTCGAGATCCTCAGCCTGTGAGCGCATTTCGCGTATGGCTTGCGCCACGGTCCAGTTGAGGTTCACAGAAACAAGTTCCTTTCCCATGAGGGCACCTGCGGTACCTTCTTCATAGGTGAGGAGGTCAATGATGTCGCTTGCCTGCTCTTCGTCTTCAAGAAGAGATATTACCTCTTCCTGCTTCTCTTCACTCAGTTCGGCGAGAAGGTCAGCAGCATCGTCAGAATCGACATTCTCGATGAGTTCTTCCGCAATTTCTTTACTGGTGAATGATTCAAGAAGGGTTTCCCGCACATCATCATCCAGCTCAAGAAGGACATCGGCCTGAAGTTCTGATTCCAGGAGTCTGAAGAAGTAAGCCGCATCCTGTCTTTTGAGCTCATTGATCAGTTCTGCAAGGTCAGCGGGGTGGGCATCGGCAATAGCAGCCAGGATGGCGCTGTCTTTGCCACCGGCTATCCACTCCCTGATATTCTGGAGCAAATCCTTGTGTACCCCGTATTGCATGGCTCTCCCTGAATGGGTGCAAAGGTACGGCAGCACAGCCACTTTTCCTTACCGTTTTTGACTTAAACCCGCTAGTAATCAGATCAAATGAAATGATTTGTGCAGTGCACAGCTTCTTCTGTCTGTTAAAGGGAATGACAGGAATGATGAAATATGATCCCGCATAACAAAAGTTACTATGATGTGCAGTCTGCAGGAGATAGGTTTGCGACATATCAATCATCACATGAGCACAACCTTTCGCAGAGCAGCAGTTTCAGGCCTGATGCAGATGGTCTTTTTTATTTTGATGTATACCTGCATCGGATCTGGAACTGCAGCAGCGAAGGTCCCCATGTTGCCAACGCTCAATGAATGCGGAAACGACGTGGATGAATCAGGCGTTGGCCTTGGATTCAATGGTTATTACGCCCCTGGCAACTGGAGCGTACTCAATGCACCGGGAAATGGCACTGTGAATTTCTCTGCGCCTGCCTCCGTGTCTATTGCGGGTAGCGATGGAATATCGGGATCCAACATCCTTACTGTGATCGAAACAACAGTCGTGGTGGATGGTACTTTTACCTTTAACTGGTCTTGGACAACCGCTGATCTGCCTCAATTCGATCCGGCTTTTTATCAGATAGGTGCGACAGTTTTTCAACTCACCAATAACGGGGGAGCAAACTCCCAATCCGGATCGCTTTCATTCACTGCAACCGCAGGAACGGTAATCAGATTTGGTGTCAATTCAGTTGATGGTTGCTGCGGCGCCGCTACGATGGTTGTAAGCGGTTTTGGCTGGCCTGCTGCCTGTCCGGTGAACGAATGCGGAAATTTTGTGGATGAGAGCGGACAAGGCAATGACTTCTTTGGGTTTTACGATCACTCCAATTGGTCAATGATCCTGGATATTGGAGATGGCTCTATAGACAACAGCTCCAACCAGTCAGTGGTTGTTACCGGCAGTAACAACTTTGTCAATAATGTCAAAACAACATATTTTACAACTGCTCAGGCAGCTGGTACGGTTAGTTTCTCGTGGTCATATACCACCTTGGATTCGCCCGGCTTTGACCCTGGGTTTGTGTTGATCAATGGTGTTCAGACCAATCTGACCAATACTTCTTCAAGCGCGCAATCCGGTACATTCTCTTTTGTTGTAACGCAGGGAATGCAGTTTGGATTCGGAGTAGATGCGACCGATGGCTGCTGCGGGCGCGGAACCCTGACCGTTACCAACTTCAGCTGGCCGGGACAATGCACTTTTGGTTGTATTGCTGAAACTGCATGCAATTTCAACCCAGCGGCAAATGCAGATGATGGCAGTTGTTTGTTGCCTGAATGCGCTGATCCATTGGCGTGTAGCTTCAATGTAAACGCCGCTTGTGTAGACAACGCATTATGCATCTATCCGGGTTGTACTGATGTTGCCGCCTGTAACTACAATGCGACTGCAGGCTGCTCTGCTCCGGATCTGTGTTCATATCCGGGTTGCAATAATCCGGTGGCTTGCAATTATAATCCTCAGGCGGGATGCGATGATGGATCATGTATCATTTCGCCGGTGAATGATGTTTGCGAAAACGCTATTCTGATTACTTCGAATTTCATCAATCAGACTGCTTCAACGTTGAACACCTGTCAGGATAGTCCGATCAGTTATCTGGTCAGTTATAATGAACCATTCACGGAATTTTTTGAAGCTGATTTTTTCAATGATATCTGGTACTCTTTTGTTGCAACCGGAGCCCTCGTACAAATTACCATCAGCGGTAACCAGGTACGTCCTTTTGCTGCCATTCATGATGCATGTGGTTCAACAGAGGCACTTTATGTCACGGAGCCTCTTTACAGTGAATCTTGTTTTTGCTCTCTCATTAACAGTGTCACCATCCCTTGTGGGGACCTTGTACCGGGTCAGACATATTATATCCGGGTAGGAGGTAACTCCTTCATTACCGAATTCAGTCCGGGTTATACACCTGTGGCAGGTAGTTTTGAATGGACTTTTAATCAGCAGAATTTACCAGGTAGTGCAATTTTGGGTTGTACAGATGAAATGGCATGTAATTTCAATCCTGCTGCATATTGTGGAGATAGTTTTTGTGTGTTCCCTGGTTGTACTGATCCAGTTGCATGCAACTACAATGCAGAATCGGGCTGCGATGATGGTTCATGCTTTTATCCCGGCTGCACGGATCCGTCAGCTTGCAATTACGATCCGCTCGACCTGTGTAAACAGGAACCTTGTTTATACATCGACTGCTTCGGAATATGTGGCGGATTGGGTGAAGTAAATGCCTGCGACATTTGTTATTCGCCAGTGGTGCAGATGTCAGAGTTCTTATTCAATTACACCGGATCAGAACAGGTTTTTGTTGTTCCTGATGAAGCAGTGGAGATAGAGGTTGAAGCTTATGGAGCACAGGGAGGAGGAGCTCTCGGCTATGGAGGAATGGCCAGAGGATTTATTTACAACCCGCCGTTTGATACGCTGTTTGTGTATGTGGGAGGCATGGGAGGATTGGGAACAGGTGGCTTCAATGGTGGCGGTGACGGTGGTAGTGGTACTAATAGTCATGGCGGTGGTGGTGCATCAGATGTCCGACTCATATCGGGTGATTTATACTCCAGATTGCTGGTAGCCGGAGGTGGTGGTGGTGCTTATTATGACACTTATCAAGATTTTTTTGGAGGAGTTGGAGGAGGATTTGTTGGCGGAGAAGGCGCAGCAATAGTAGAGGGTGGAAAAGGTGGAAATCAGCTTGAAGGCGGTTATGGCGCTGTTCAATCCGGTTCTTTTGGATTTGGCGGTAATGCCAATTCCAATTCTGCAGGCGGTGGAGGTGGCTGGTATGGGGGTGGTGCGAAATCTATCAGCGGTGGAGGAGGTGGATCAGGTTATATCGGTGGCGTGGAATATGGAGTCACAGAAAGTGGAGTCCATTACGGCGATGGCCATGTAATCATTAGAGTTAAATCTCTGTTCAACACCATCGACGGATGCATCCCCGGTTGCACGGATAACACCGCGCTGAACTTTTTCCCCATGTCCAATTTCGATGACGGCTCATGTATATACGCGGGGTGTACGGATGTGCTTGCGCTCAACTACAACCCGGCTGCCAACTTCAGCGACAACTCTTGTATTTACCCTGAAGGCTGCACATACCCTGATGCCACCAACTTTAACGCATCAGCTGTAATCGACAACGGAACATGTACGTTCGATGCTCCTGCTTCTTGTTTGGGTGATCTGAACAATGATGCGGTTGTGGGTGTAACTGACCTCCTGATTTTCCTGAGTGTTTTCGGAACAAGCTGCAACTAAATCCTCGCCTATTGTATAAAGCAGGGGGGTGAGAGATTTTGTAACTTTCGTTATAATTCTAGTTCTGTGGAACCCGCTATGTTTGACGCAAATGTCAAACCATGTCGGAAAAATATTCTCAGCAGGTCGGAATTAAAGGGACCACTTTTCTTAGCAATGCATCTTTATTGCTCATCGTTATTGTAGTTGGATTATTTTGTTCAAAGGTCCAGGGCCAAACGACCAATGAATGTGGAAACGTGCTGAATGGTTCAGGTATTGGTACAGGCTTCACAGGTTTGTACGCACCTGCAGAATGGACTGTCAGTTCAGGAATTGGAAACGGAACAGTAGCTTTTAATGCTCCGACCTCGGTTACCGTCACCGGAAGTAATGGCATAAGTGGCTCTAATATTCTAACCATAATTGAAATCGCCGTTCCTGTTAGCGGAACATTTGGTTTCAACTGGTCCTGGACTACGGTCGACCTGCCTCAGTTTGATCCCGGATTTTATCAGGTGGGTGGATCAGTATTTCAACTGACCAACAATGCCGGAGCTGCAAATCAAACCGGTACGGTCTCCTTTTCTGTGACAGCAGGAACCGTAATTAAAATTGGCGTGAACTCTGTGGATGGATGTTGTGGAGTAGCAAGTATGATAGTTTCGGCCTTTATTTATCCCGGTGCATGTCCGTTGAACGAGTGCGGCAATTATGTGAATGAAAGTGGTTTCGGAAATGGTTTCAATGGATACTATGCCTATTCCAATTGGGCCACAGACATTGGAGCCGGAAATGGCTTTGTAACACAAAATTCGAATTTTAATGTTTCAATAACTGGAAATAATAATGGAGCAGATGGTGTGCTCACTACTTATGAAACGGTGGTTCCGGTTGCTGGATTAATCTCTTTCAACTGGCAATGGACTACACTCGATTTACCTCAGTTTGATCCGGGTTTTTTTATTCTGAATGGAGCCGTTACAACCTTAACTACGTCGGCTGGTGCCAATCAGACAGGTACGTTCAGTATTGCTCTAAACGCTGGAGATATCTTTGGATTTGGGGTCAGCTCTCTTGACGGATGCTGCGGGGCCGCAACTTTATCCATAAGCAACTTTACCTGGCCCGGTACCTGTGTATTCGGATGCACTGATCCTGCATCATGCAATTTTAGCTCTGCTGCAACGGCTGATGATGGATCTTGTATTCCAGGAGGATGCACTGATCCTGCTGCACTTAATTATGATCCAAATGCACAATGCTCGTCCGGTACTTGTACATATGGCCTTCCCAATGATGTATGTGGTGGAGCTCAATTTTTTGATGTGCAGCCGGGTGTCGATTTTGTCTTCAATGGAACAAACACGGGCGCAAGTACGGATTTTACTACCGAATCATGCGCTGGATTTGGTATCATTCAACAAGATCGATGGTATTCCTTTGAAGCCACAGGAGGGCCAATCAACATTTGGGGTGAACCATTTTTCGGAGGCTTATATTCACCTTCCATCGCGATTTATGAGAACTGTGGAGAAAATGCCATTGCCTGTGGTTTACAACTCCAATTATCACCCACACTCATCCAATTTCAATGTGGTGATTTAACTCCGGGGCAGACGTATTACCTGCAAGTCGGGGGAGGAGATTTGGACGCAAACTTATTCTTCAGAATACGAATCCAGCAGTCAGCAAATGTTTCTGGTTGTACAAATGCGACAGCTTGCAACTACAATCCGGAGGCGACTTGTGATGATGGAAGTTGTCTCGGAGAACAGACCGGTTGTGTAGATCCTTTATCCTGCAATTACGATCCGGATGTTTGTGTGCCGGATCAGAATTTATGCATTTACCCTGATTGCAACGGAGTATGTTTCGGGCTCTCATATCTGGATGCTTGTGGTCAATGTGTCGTAGCTACTTATACTGAAAGAACAGATGTCTTTATATATACTGGTGGTGTGCAGGAATTCGTCGTTCCTCCGCTGGTCAATTCAATTGAAGTGGAATTGTTCGGAGCTCAGGGCGGAAACTCTCCTCTGCTGGAGTATAATAATGTTATTAATCAGTTTTTCGCAATCGGACAAACAGGGCTTGGAGGAAAAGGTGGAAGAGCGCAGGGGGTTTTGCCGGTGACTCCGGGACAGATTTTGTACATACGATGCGGGGGTAGCGGAAATAATTTTGGATACAACGGTGGAGGTCTCAGCTTGAGTAATGATAATTTTTTAGGAACCTATGGTGGTGGGGCCACTGATATTCGCACCATTGCAAATGACCCGAGCACTAGAATTGTTGTGGCGGCAGGTGGAGGAGGATCCACTACCATCATCAACAACTCATTCACCCAGGAATCTTATGAACGCGGAGGAGTTGGAGGTGGATTGACGGGTGAGTCTGGTTCGGGTAGTGGAGGAGGAACACAAACCAATGGATCTAATCCCGATGCCTTCAACATTGGTAGCGGAGGAGGCGGAGGATGGTTTACTGGCGGTGCAGGGAATTCCGGGGCAGGTGGTTCTTCATATATAGGTGAACTTCAAGACGGTTCAACCTCGAGTGGAGTAAACGTGGGAAATGGTTACGCTATTTTAAAATACACTTTTACAACATTCTCCACTCCAAACTGTAATCTGGGATGTACTGATCCGTTGGCCACAAATTTTAATGCCTGCGCAACAACTAGTGACGGATCCTGCGAGTATAACTACGGCTGCACATATTCAGTTGCCACCAACTATGATCCGCTGGCATTGACCGACGACGGTACCTGCATATTCGAACTTACCTCATCATGCCCCGCTGACCTCAATAACGACGGACTTGTGGGTATTGTTGACCTGCTGACCTTTGTATCTGCATACGGAACTGTTTGTCCTTGATATATCAATCAATCAAAACAGAAAGGGCTGTCTTCGCGAGAAAACAGCCCTTTCGATTTTTTATCTGATAGTCTCAGACTTCAGCCAGACGAACCTTGAGCCCATCCAGATCAGGAGTCAGCTTAATCTGACATCCAAGTCTGCTGTTGTTCTTCACAAAAAAGGCCTGGTCCAGCATGATGTCTTCAGCCTCTGATTTTTCATGTAACACGTGATCGCTGAGTATATACATATGACATGATGCACACAACGCCATTCCACCACAAGTACCCTCAACGGGTAACTCATAGCTCTTGCATAGCTCCATCATGTTCATGTTCATATCGGTCGGAGCCTCCAGCGTATGCTCAACTCCTTCGCGATCTACAACGGTAATATTGATTGTATTCTCCATCTCTGTTTTTGATCAGAAACCCTGAACACCATTCACTGT
>JBEAZL010000365.1:0-4722 GCA_041170085.1 Bacteroidota bacterium | reverse complement strand
ACACATTCTCACATTGCCACATTGCCACATTGCCACATTGCCACATTCCCACATTCCCACATTCCCACATTAGCACATTCCCACATTAGCACATTACCTTTGCCCTGAATGTTGAAGGATAGCAGGATATACGTCGCCGGGCACCGCGGAATGGTGGGCTCGGCAATCTGGCGCGCGCTGGAGACAGCGGGTTTTCACAACCTGACAGGAGCCTCATCGGCAGAGCTGGACCTGCGCGAGCAGGGAGCAGTGCGTGAATTCTTTGCGAAGCATCGTCCTGAATATGTTTTTCTTGCCGCGGCCCGCGTGGGGGGTATTCATGCCAATAACACGTACCGCGCAGATTTCATCTACGACAATCTCGCCATCGAGATGAATGTGATACATGAAGCATTTCGCCATCAGGTGAAGAAGCTCCTGTTTCTGGGCAGCTCATGTATTTATCCGCGCAACGCCGAACAGCCCATGCGCGAAGAGTCTTTGCTGACAGGCGTTCTGGAGCACACCAACGAACCATATGCCATTGCGAAAATTGCAGGCATCAAACTTTGTGAAGCATACCGCGATCAGCATCAGTGCAACTTCATCTCGGCCATGCCCACGAATTTGTACGGCCCGAATGATAATTATGACCTGAACAACTCACATGTGTTGCCGGCGCTCATCAGAAAATTTCATGAGGCCAAAGTATCCGGTGCCGGTGAGGTAGAGGTGTGGGGAACCGGTGCGCCGTTGCGCGAATTTCTGCATGTAGACGACCTCGCATCTGCCTGTCTGCATCTTATGTTACACTACAACGAACGTATGTTTGTCAATGTAGGCAGCAGCAGTGAAATCAGTATCCACGATCTGGCGAACATGGTAAAAGATGTCACCGGCTTCACTGGAGCGATAAAGTGGAATACAGATAAACCTGACGGTACGCCGCGCAAACTCATGGATAATACCCGGATGGAAAGCATGGGCTGGAAACCTGTAATCTCACTTCGCAAGGGTATGGAAGCGGTGTACTCTGAGTTTCAGCAGAAACACGGGGAGGAGAGGCTGTGAAGAATATTGACAAACTGATTGTTCTGACTGCACTGCTGATGATGTCCCTCGCGGGAAGCGTCGGTGCACAGCAGCATCTTATCTATCTCAACGACGTTCATACCTGGAATGTGGAGAGGAATATTGATACATCAATTATCCATCTTGGTGCAAAACCATTTGTGCAGTCCAGGCTAAACCTTACAACAACCCCCGGATTTTCGAAGGACACCTCCAAATACTATTATGAAGCCACCGTGAAGCTGTGGCGGGATCACCTGATCAAAGTTGAAAAGGAAGACTTCAGCCTTTATGTTGACCCTCTGTTTGATTTTTCTGTGTCGCGCGATTTTGCAGACACTACAGAATATGCTGATTCAATAAACATCTGGAATAACTCCAGAGGTCTTGTGGTTGAAGGGAATATTGGCAACTCCGTGGGCTTTCGCACCGGGGTGCTCGAGAATCAGGCATTTCTTCCACTGTATCTGAAAGAATTCGCAGACAGTCTTGCCATTGTGCCCGGAATGGGCCGGTGGAAGCGCTACCGTGCGAGTGGATACGACTACAGTATGTCTTTCGGACATCTGGGCATTCGCGCTACGCGCTGGCTTGACCTGTTCTGGGGTTATGGCAAGAATTTCATAGGACACGGATACCGGTCGTTGCTTTTGTCGGATGCGGGTTTCAATTACCCTTATCTGCGGGCGGTGGCCACATTGGCCGGAGGTAAAGTGCAGTATTCCGCCATACATGCCTCTCTGCAAACCCTCGAACGCATGCCGTTGGGAGAGGTGCCCGAGTCATTGTTCAAGCGAAAGGGAGCCGGATTTCACTACCTGAGCTGGGCACCATCGCGCAAACTCGAAATCGGACTTTTTGAGGGCATTATCTATCAGCGGTGGGACAGCACAGGAACGAAGTCGCTGCCATGGAACGCATACGTTCCGGCCATCGGATTGGCTTCGGTAGTTTATGGTCTTAATGACAAGATGAATGTGGTTACAGGACTTAACGTTCGCTATGCACCCACCCGAAAACTCCATCTGTATGGACAGTTCATGGCCGACGACCCGGAGCGCGATGCCATTGGTTTTCAAATCGGATGGCGCTACTGCAATTTGCTGAAAGGCCTGGACCTCGGCTTTGAATACAATCAGACAGGCACATACAGCTATGCATCGGTGCATGAGCTGCAGAACTACGAGCACTACAATCAACCTCTCGGACATCCGGCCGGTGGCGATACGAAAGAGTGGATTGCACGACTGAGGTATCAGTATCGCGCATGGTTCTTTTCCATCAAGGCCAATCGCCTCAGTCACGATACTGGTTTTGAAGGCGATCTGTTTCATACTGTGCACGACATCACAGAACTGCCGGTTGCAGCGCCAACCAGATCAGTTGCTCAGTGGGAACTGCAAACAGGATTCAGATTTAATCGCCACACCAACCTGGAGTTTTTGGCTGGTTATACTGACAGGATGGATGAACAGGGTGATTTCAGAAGGCATACGGGTCTCGTGTATCTCGCCTTCAGGACTAATCTGTTCAACCGGTATGTTGATTTTTGATAACAGAACCTCCGGGGCGCTCTGCTCATTTTCATGTACGTTTGAAGCGCGAACCGGAAAAGCACCTTTAAGCCTTGTTCGCTAAACTTTGACCACGCTGTGTCTGATATAATTGCATCGTTCCTCACTGCTTTCATCCTGGTTATGGTGGCCATGCCCGCCCTGATCAAGGTTGCCAAGCTCAAGCACCTGGTCGACGAGCCGGGAGAGGAAAGGAAGTTGCATCGCAGGTCAGTACCCACCATCGGCGGCATTATGATTTTTGCCGGAACCATCATCGGCTATTCCCTCTGGTTCCCTTCGTCCAGCCCCGAGATGCTCGGACAGAACTACAACGTTCTCAGTGCACTTGAAGAATTCAAGTATCTCGTTGCATCCATGTTCATCCTGTTCTTCCTCGGACTAAAAGACGACATCATCGGTGTAAGTCCCATGAAGAAATTGCTGATCCATCTGGTGGTAGCCTCCATTCTGGTGTTCATGGCCGATATCCGGATTACGCAGTTCTGGGGATTGTTCTATGTAAACGGCATTCCCGATTGGTTCTCCATTGTCTTCTCATTCTTTGTTTACATCGTGATTGTAAATGCCATCAATCTGATTGATGGTGTTGATGGCCTGGCAGCAGGTGTCGGACTTATCGCCAGCGTGGCCTTTGCCATCTGGTTTTACAACACAGGAGATATTCCGCTTGCCCTGCTGGCCACCAGTCTCGGCGGTTCATTGCTCGGTTTTCTTTTCTTCAACTGGCATCCCGCCAAGATCTTCATGGGCGATTCCGGTTCACTGATTATTGGTGTGGTCATGTATGTGCTTGCCGTGAAGATGATTGAGTTTCCGATGCACATGTTGCCGCACGGAATCAGCGATGTTTCGAAACCGGTTCTCGCCATGGCCATTCTTGCCTATCCTCTTGTGGATACCCTCAGGGTATTCTTCAACAGGGCCATTCAGGGACGCTCACCTTTTTCGGCAGATAAAAATCACATTCACCACAAGCTGATGTCGCTCGGTTTCGGGCACGTCAAAACATCATTGATCCTCTACGCATTTACCATCTTCGTTACACTGCTCACATTCTTCACGCCTTCGCATTCTCCGAATGCCTCTTTTCTCATTCTCGCCGGAGTGGTCGCCATTCTGGTGAATCTGTTGTTTTACGTGAAAAGAGCAAAGCGATAACAAATCAGCATGCAGTCCGTCTTGCGCATATTCATGACGATGTCGGTTCTCTGGGCCGCATGTGCATGTGCCCAGCTGCCACTGAATGGCTGGACACGCGCACTTCCTGATTCTGTGCAGGCCAGACTCATGAAATGGTCTTATGAAGATCACAGCGGCATTCAGCCGATGGCCTATGGTCTGGAAACAGAAATGGCAACGCTGATCGATAGCAGTGCTTCAGTTGGTAAGTACAGGAATGATCTCAATATCAACCCGCTTTTCTCCGGCACGCTGGGATTCTCGTCATTCGACGGTGGTAATTTTTTGTTTGCAGGTTCTGCGGGAGCTGTGGCGAGATGGACCAAAGCAGATAAGCTGGAAGCCATGCTCGGAGGTTCATTTCACATGTACAACGGCCCGGAGTACATGTTGTCACTGGCCGATTCGCTGCGCATAGTTCCCGGAACAGGCCGGCTGTACAACTCTGCTGAGCGCAGCCTGCCTTATGCCACCATGCTTCACGGTCATGTCGGATACCGGGCCGGTAAATACTTCCATTTTCAACTGGGAAATGGAAAGCACTTCTGGGGCGATGGATATCGCTCACTCATATTGAGCGATAACACAGCACCATATCCATATCTCCGCGTTACGACGAAGTTCTGGCACATCAAGTACACCAATCTGTGGGGCATGCTGAGCGACATCACAGGTGGTCAGCTCTTTGGCGATGCGAGAAGGAAATTTGTCGCATTGCACTCCTTAAGCTGGAATGCCACGAAGTGGCTCAATTTCTCGGCATTCGAAATGGTGGTATGGCAAGACAGAGACACGTTGTCCCAACGGGCGCTCGACCTGAACTACCTGAATCCGGTCATATTCTACCGTCCTGTCGAATTCGCACAAGGATCTGCTGACAACGTATTGCTCGGAGGAGGTTTCCGCGCCAAGGTCT
>JBEAZL010000364.1:0-3547 GCA_041170085.1 Bacteroidota bacterium | reverse complement strand
GTCCAATTCGATTGAATAATTCTCATATTCTTGATCCCTGCGTCGAGTTGAGCTTGTAGAACCAAGGTACTGGAAGGTAGCTTATAGAACCCAGCCTGTCGAAGAAAGTCCCTCCTTCGCTAATGCTCTCTCGAGAATTATAGAATTATAGAATTGGAGTTCGTTGTTAGTCTGAGGTCTGTTCTTCGATTACAATATTGACCCATTGACCCATTGACCCATTGACCCATTGACCCATTGACCTATTCACACATTCTCTCGTGGCTTCGAGAACCTCAGCCACCGCAGATGATCTCGTTTGCATCTGAACTATGAGAATACCACCCCTACGGGGCGGGGTTGATCGCCTTCACCCATTGTCACATTCCCACATTCCCACCCTTCGACAGGCTCAGGGCACCGCATTGGCACATTGGCACATTCCCTTGTGGCTTCGAGAACCTCAGCCACCGAGGATAATCTTTCATATATCATAGCTACGAGAATACCACCCCTACGGGGCGGGAACATCTTGTTTTCACCCGGGCTAACACAATACCACCCCTACGGGGCGGGGTTGATCGCCTTCACCCATTGTCACATTCCCACATTGGCACATTCGCACATTCGCACATTCTCACATTGACCCATTAAAAAAGCCCCCACCGAAGCAGAGGCTGTTCAATATTGGATACAGAGAGCGATTATGCTTTCACTGCAGCTCTTGGTGCAGCGGCGAGAATCTCTTCGTTGGCAAATTCCTTGAATGCTTCGAAGTTCTTTACAAACTTCTCTGCCAGCTCCTGTGCCTTTGCATCATAGGCCGCTTTGTCAGACCAGGTGTTACGAGGATTGAGAATATCGGCATCCACACCCGGACATGATACCGGCATTTCAAGACCAAAGATCTCGTGTTTCGCGAATTCAACATTGTCGAGCTGTCCTTCCAGAGCTGCAGTAATCATGGCGCGGGTAAAGCGAAGTTTGATACGCTCACCTGTTCCATAGGCACCTCCGCTCCAGCCGGTATTGATCAGCCATACCCGTGCACCGCTTTCGTCAATTTTCTTTCCCATCATCTCGGCATATTTTGTCGGATGCAGTGGGAGGAAAGGTGCGCCAAAACATGCAGAGAAAGTAGTGGTCGGCTCAGTAATGCCAGCCTCTGTTCCCGCAACCTTTGCGGTGTAACCACTGATAAAGTGGTACATAGCCTGTCCGCGTGTCAGCTTGCTGATAGGAGGCAGTACACCGAATGCATCGCAGGTTAGGAAAAAGATATTCTTCGGTATCCCGCCCACACTTGGCTCCATGATGTTGTCAATGTGTGTGATGGGATAGCTTACACGTGTGTTTTCTGTCTTCGTCTTGTCTGTGTAGTCCGGTGTTACACCGTCGTTTTCAAATCCGATGTTCTCGAGGATTGCACCGAACTTAATGGCATCATAAATCTGTGGCTCGCGCTCACGACTCAGGTCAATGGTCTTGGCATAGCATCCGCCTTCGAAATTGAAAACGGTGCTGTCCGTCCAACCGTGCTCATCGTCTCCGATCAGCCTGCGGTTGGGGTCGCTCGACAATGTTGTCTTTCCGGTTCCAGACAGACCAAAGAAAACCGCTGTATCACCTTTCTCGCCCACGTTGGCAGAGCAGTGCATGGGCAATACTCCTTTGTCGTGAGGCAGTACAAAGTTGAGAACGGTAAATATTCCTTTCTTGATCTCTCCGGTATAACCTGTGCCACCTATGATGGCAATCTTTTTAGTGAAGTTGATCACAGCGAAATTGTGCTGTCTTGTACCGTCAACATCAGGTATGGCATAAAACCCGGGGGCACAGATAACATGCCACTCAGGGTTGATGGTGTTCAGTTCCTCTTCTGTGGGACGAATGAACATGTTGTAGGCAAACATATTGCTCCACGGATACTCCGTCACCACGCGCACATTGGTGCGGTAGCGTGGGTCTGCGCAGGCATACACATCGCGAACGTAAATCTCGCGACCAGTGAGGTAGGCAGTGATGCGGTTATACAACGCATCGAATTTGGATGGCTCAAAAGGGATGTTGAAGTTGCTCCACCAAACAGCATTTTCAGTAATGGAGTCTTTCACGATGAACTTGTCTTTTGGCGAGCGTCCGGTGAATTCTCCGGTGTCTACCGCCAGCGCTCCTGTGCTCGTCAGCATTCCCTGTCCGAGCGTAATGGTTTCCTCCACCAATTCGGCTGCAGGCAGGTTCCAGTATGCAGCAGCCACGTTCTTCAGCCCGAGGTAATCAAGTGTTGCGCCCTCAGGCTTTCTTCCGTAATGATTCATTCAATAATGAGTTGGTTTCAAAAAAGTTGAAAAACAGGCCGCTAAGGTAGCCCAGATTGACAAATCCCATACCTGTGGCCACTATTTCAATCCGTTCTTTTCAATGATTTTTCTCATTGACATGAAGTTGCCTTTTTGCCTGTATTTCAAGGTGCTGCACAATGCCCGGAGTTCCCTATTTTCGCCCCTCAATTGCACATAAAGATGAAAAAAGTTATCTACATATTTTCAGCCGCAACCCTTATCCTGGCTTCGTGTTCAAATGACACTAAGACCGGCGAAAAAACAGTTCCTCAGGCCGACACCACTGCCAAACCTCTCACTAAAGAGGATTGGGAGCAGCGCGCCAAAGAACGCCCTGAACTTACAGAGGTGAATAACACTACGTCAGCTTATAAGTACATGTTGACTACTGAGGATTACAAAGCTTTTGCCGATATGGTCGCGCTGAGTTCCTATGCCAAGAAACTGCACAATGAGAACTTCGTAGTGCTTTGTCCATCATCTAAAATCATTAAGACCCTGGATCCTGCTTTGGTTGCCGAAATCAAGAAGCCGGCTAACAAGGATTTGCTTGATAAGTACGTTGCCGGACACATCATTGCCTCTCAGTTCAGCGTGCAGAAGCCTACTGAACTGAAGATGCTCAAGACTATCGACGGGCGCAGCTATAACTACAGCAGCGATTCAAAGAAAGTAGGAGATGTCCAGCTGGTGGAATACGAAACTCAATGCAAGTTCGGCTCTGTCATCGAAGCCAACGGAACATTCGATTTTCCTAAGGAAGATCTGATTCGCCGGATGAGAACCGGCAAGTAATTTTACGATTGGTATAGCTCCTGTCGCACTGCATGCAATGCGACGCGGATGGCATCCGTGCCACTCGCAGCACTTTGCTTGAAAATTTCACGGCTTAAATCCATGGCCGTGCTCTCCGGACGAACCCGGGTGAATGCCTCACGCACTATTTCGGTGATGCTCTCCCGTGCCGCTTTCACGCGAGTCCAGGTTTCATCGGTCACATAGAGCTGCATGGAGACGTTATGCTCAAATTCTTCCCGGATAGACTTAATCAGCTCAAGCTGCAACATGGCCGCAGTGCCGGTAACTACATTCTGCCTTAGCACCAGACTGTCCGGGTGAATGCGCTCCAGCATGATCACCAGCCTTTCACACGCAGTTACTCTCAGAGGTGTCAGGGCCTTGTTCTGATCAATCTTCATCAGCCACTGCCATTCCAGCACTTTCAT
>JBEAZL010000363.1:0-5397 GCA_041170085.1 Bacteroidota bacterium | reverse complement strand
CCATCAAACAATTTGGAAACGTCATTTGAAGTAACGCGCTGAAGGAGGTCAAGAGCACCCGGGCCCTCGACAATAAATTCACCCATATGGGAAACATCGAAAACACCTACGGCCTGACGTACAGCCTGGTGCTCCTCGTTCAAGCCTGTATATTGAACCGGCATCGAATAACCGGCGAAGGGAACCATCTTGGCACCAAGTGCAGTATGTACATGCGTCAGGGCGGTTTGCAACAAGGTCTCTGTACTCATAGGTAGTGAAATTATTTGGAGTGCAAAGAAACCGGACAGGCGTTGTAAAACCTAACGGATGATACCTTTTTTACCAAGAGTTTGTCAGTTATTCATCCTTGAATAAGATGTTCTCCCGGCCCGTTGCTTATCTCTGAAATTCACCCCTTGATCAGATCTACGTATCGCTGAAGCCATCTCCGGGTAGAGTAACGCTCTTCAACAGTCGCTCTGGCAGCAGTGCCCATTTCCCTTCGGGCTAGCGGATTGTTGATCAGACCGGAAATCGCTTCGAACCATTCCTGTTCCGTAGATGGCAGAAATCCATTCACTCCGTGCTGAATGATCTCAGAATTCACACCGACAGGCGACATGATGGCGGGAATGCCGAGCGCCATGTACTGAAGCCCTTTGAGGCCACATTTACCCTTGGCCCATTCATCATCGGGCAACGGCATAATACCAATATCGAATTCACTCAGGTCGTCCAGCTCGGAGTCCTTTTTCCATGGCAAACCGATGATGCCAAGTTCGTCATTCCTGTAATTGGCATCTCCGATTACCCGGAATTCAACCGCATCTCCAAACTCAGCTTTGATCCTCCTGAGGAATGGAATAGCGAATTCAAAATGTTTGATCGTGGTGATGCTGCCACTCCATCCAATCACAACTTTCCTGTTTTGTCCGCTCTTCCCGACAGGTGAATAAATGGAGGTATCAATGGTGGTCGGAATGATGTGGACATTGCGATTGTATTCCAGAGCATAATCCCCCAGATACTGATTTCCGGCAATGACAACATCGGCCATGCTGATAATCTTTGAGGTCTTGGCGGGATTTTTCATCCAAGAAAAACGACGGTTTGCATCGGATACATCACTCAGCCAAATGGCATCGTCGAAGTCGTAGATGAATTTGGCCTTATGCCTTTTCAGCGATTTTTCAAACCAGATACTTCTGGTAAGAAGCGCTTCACGCACAACAAACACTACGTCAAAATCATCCATGCGCCGCAGATCCATGGCTCTCTTTCTGTGATGCTTCATCAGAATGCGGGCCTTTCGCAAGTGATGTCCGGGTGCATAGAAAAACCGGTCTTCTTCGGCACTCAGCAGATAAGATACTTCTGCCTCGATTCCATGTCCTGCGAAATAGGGCAGGTACTGCTCAAAGCGGAATCGCTGGTTGGGAGCGCGGTCTGGCCGATGTGTGGCGATGAATAAAACCCTGGTCATACAAGCAGGCGGAATGGATTGCAAATATCGTTGCCCGCTATTCCGAAAGCCATGACGGGGGTAGTTTTTCGGTTATCTCAATTCCGGAAAACGTATTGCTTTTTCTTGCCCCAACCTCTCTTGCCCAGGCTGCCATCCTCTGAAGCCCTTCTGAAAGCGACGTCTGGGGCTGCTTTCCGAAGATCCTGTGCACTTTGCTGTGGTCGGCGTAGGCATGAACTACTTCATTGCGTGCGGGAAGGTGAACCACAGAGCCTTCCATATCCATCACCTTGCAAACTTCAGTCGCGAGATCATTCACGCTCATTTCAGTGTCTGCACCAATATTGAAGACGTGGTTATGGGCAGATGTATTGGCCACGCAATTGGCTATGACAGGCGCAATATCTCCGATATAGCTGAAAGCCCGGGTCTGCTTGCCGTCTCCGAAGATGGTCAGGGGCTTGCCCTGCATGAGCTGATTCATAAAGATTCCCACCACGTTGCGGTACCTGTCTCCGATGTTTTGAAATTCACCATAGACATTGTGCGGCCTGAAAACAATATATGGCAGGCCAAACATCTCATGTGCGCAGGCGAGGTCCATCTCAACGGCGAACTTCGAAACACCATAGGGATCTTCCGGAGCAGGCACGAGATCTTCGGTCATGGGCAACTGGCCCTTGCCGTATACTGCGATAGAGGAGGTGAACACGAAGCACTTTATCTTGTGCTTCACACTTTCATTGATCAGGTTGATACTTCCGATCAGGTTGTTCTGGTAGTTGAATCGCCGGATGAAATGGCTGAGTCCCTCGGCTGCATATGCAGCCAGGTGGTAAACGTAGTCGAATTGATGGCGTTCGAAGAGATCGGACAGCAAGGCATGATCGGTAATTGAACCCTCAACGAACAGACACCCTTCGGGCAGGTTGTCTGTGAATCCACCGCTCAGGTCATCCAGCACAACAACTTCGTGCCCTGATTTCAGAAGTTCCCGCACAACATGTGCACCGATGAATCCGGCACCTCCCGTTACAAGTGATTTTACCGGCATTGATTAAAGGTTTTCAGTCAAATAGTCAATCACCTTCCTCATCAGATGGACCCTGTCAATACCGCGAACATTATGCTTATGGCCGGGATAGACAAAGAAATCCACCTGCTCTTTTTTGTCGATACATGCTTTCAGCAGTTTCATGGAATGCTGCATGACAACTACGTCGTCATCGGCGCCATGGATAAGAAGCAACTTATCCTGAAGCTTAGAGGTATGAGTGCTGAGATCAGCCAAAGAATACCCTTCGGGGTTCTCTTTGGGTGTGTCCATGTATCGTTCGGTGTACATCACTTCGTACAATTCCCAGTCGATAACTGGTCCGCCGGCCACTCCGACTTTGCAGGTGCCAGGTTCGCGCAGCATAATTGAAGTAGTCATGAATCCTCCGAAACTCCAGCCATGGATTCCAATCCTTTCGGCATCCACATAACCCTGTTTTTTAAGCCATTCAATTCCGGCAAGCTGGTCCTGAATTTCCAGGGTGCCCAGTTGACGGTGAACAGCCTGCTCAAATGATTTTCCGCGGTTTGAAGAACCACGACCATCCAATGTGAAAACGATGTAGCCTTTCTCGGCAAGATGGTTCATCCACAGAGATGAGCCGCCGAGCCAGTTGTTCTGAACAAGCTGCACATGCGGGCCATTGTATACATACACGACAACCGGATATTTCCGCCCTTCCTCCATTTCTGAAGGGGTTATCATTCGGCACCATAAATCTGTTCCTGATGCATTTTGTATGCTGAAGAGATGCGTAGTACCGATTTTCTTGCCCGCCAGCGGGTCTTTGGATTTGAGCAAGGTCTTTATCAGACGTCCCTCTGTGCTGAGCACATCAGTTTGATTGGGAACGGATTCGCTGCTGATTCTGCTCATATCGCTGCAGGCTCCGGTACACATCGAAGACCAGGTGTCGAGGATATACTTCCCTGATTTGGATACCTGCACCTCGTGAACACCTGATGCGCCTGTCAGCCTTCGGATTCCCATATCGGTGAGGCGCACGGCATAGGCATGCATGTCGACGGGTTGTTCGCCCGTACCATAGACGTACATCTCGGTACCCGCAGCATTGAATCCAATGATTTCTTTCAGCTCAAATTCTGCTTTCGTCTGGCCAAGAAGCTTTCCACTGGTTTCGTACAGGTAATAATTGTGAAATCCATCCCGCCACGAGTACCACAGAAAGCGCTGGTCATTGCCCGGTATGAAGGTGATTGGCTGGAGGGGTTCAACCCATCTGTCGTCAGACTCGCGTGTGATCATGCGAATGGATTTTCCGGTTATCGCATCATATTCCATCAGCTTCGCTTCGGTGGTTGCCCTGTTGAGCCAAATGATATAGATCTTGCTTCCATCGGGGCTCCAGCACAAATTAGTGGCATAAAACTGATCATCATTTTCCTTATCGGTGAGCTGCAGAAATACCTTGTTTCCGCTGGATAGATCATACACACCTACAGAAACTATTTCACTTGGCGATCCTGCCATAGGATAACGTATCGGGTTGACAGAAGCAGGCTCTGTGGTGTAGTTGATCAGCGGATACTCGGTTACCTGATGTTCATCTTTCTGATAGAAGGCAAGCTTTTCGCCACCAGGAGACCAGAAAGTGCCCTTGGAAATACCGTACTCATTCCTTGAAATACTTTGTCCGCTCACGATGTGCGAGGGGTTTGAAGTCACCTGTGATGTCTTCCCCCTGCTGACCTTGACGAACAGATCGTTTCCTTTGGTATATGCGATTCTTCCGGTGGAAGAGTGGAAGTCTACATTCTCGGCGTCTTTATCATTGCTGGCCAGAATGGAGGCACTGCCTGCTTTTGTATCCACTACAATGTAGTTGGCTCCATCCTGGTACCAGAATACACCCGATGTCTTCCAGTTCATTTGGGGAATGCCCTTCAGTCCTTTCTCTGATACCGTCTTGCACCATTCGTTCAGCTGATTAAGGCCGAACCAGAATTTTTCTTTTCCCTTCATAGTTCCGACGATCACGGAGTCCTTCCTGACATATACGTAGTTCTCTGTTTCCAGAAGCCATGTCAGTTGGTCAAGATGCTCGGGATAAAATTGCCGAAACTGCCCCATTACAGACTCATCCAGCGACATTTCCTGCTTCTGGGCAACGGATGGCAAACAATAAAAAACGGCGAATGCCACAATCAGGGCTTTCAATAATCCGGACTTACTTTCAGATATCATGTTGCGAAATTGAATAATTGAGCCATACCGTTCCGTGGCATTGACTCATGCGGGGCCAAGTTAAGTCAAATGAGATTTGACATATGAGCGAGAATCACTGAGGTGGCTTGGTGTAAGTTTGCGTCATGAAGGTCAGCACATTTATTCTGGCATTAGGGGTAGTTGTACTTCAATCCTGTTCGGTGCAGGATGATGAGGCACCTGTAATCACAGCGGTAATCGTCAATGGCATAACGGAAGATCATCCGCATGCGGTGGCAGGTTCGTCCGTGACATTTGAGATACAAGCCACAGACGATTCAGATCTTGGTCAGGTCAAGCTTACCCTAAGCCCGGCTGATCACGAGCATGCAGATGATACAGATGAGCCCGCGTTGCTTCAATGTCCTGTAGTGGGCGATTGGGAGATCCTGAAAATTGAGAATCTCGATGGCACTGATGATCGCATGATTTACACCGTTGTGGTACCTGATTCATTACAGGGTGTCTGGGAAATGGGAATTGAAGTGGCAGATAAGGCCGGAAATTTATCCGGTGTTGATTATCCGCTTCATATTCAAAATGATTTCATGCCTTTCATTGGCGCAGATCAGGTGATACCCGCACCAAACGAAGACGGCATGGTCATTCTTAGTCCCGGAGAAACTTTTATCATCGACGGAGATGTTGTCGATTCTGATAACCTGGC
>JBEAZL010000362.1:0-3454 GCA_041170085.1 Bacteroidota bacterium | reverse complement strand
CTGGAGTAGAGATAATAGCCCTGTGGTTTGAATGAAAATTGAGGAAAGGAGATGGCCCTTTTGGACAGCCAGAATGCCGCGAGGATCACAATTTATCCCTGTCTTCAAGAATGAACAAGGTTCATTGAACCATGTTTAAACCCTTGAATCGCGTACTGGTGATTTCATCCGAATCCATTCCTTTGTAAACCTCTTCCCATATGTTTTCAACAAGACGGGAAATAACTTAGTGTACTTTTAACACTTAATTCAGATTTTGTTTATGTTTGAATCTGAAAACAAAGACCTTTAACCAAACCGTTGGCATGAGAAGATTAAAGCTGTTGCTTCTGCCGTGTGTTCTATTTGCATTCGGAAGCGTGTCCGGGCAATCCGTTTACGGGGTTGTTACAGACGAGAATGGAGAGCCGTTTCCAGGGGTTGTCATATCTGCTCCCTCCCAATCTAAGGGAACCTCAAGCGATCTTGATGGAAAATATTCCCTGGGCCTCACCGCGGGAAAATTTGTGGTCGAATTTCAATTTACCGGATACAAAAAGGAATCGCGGGAGATCACACTGGCGGCTGCTCAGGATATGAAGCTTGATGTTCAGCTGAAACCAGACGTTGTGACACTTGACAATGTTGAAATCATCGGCTACGGAGTTCAGCGCAACCGTCCCGGAACGGGCTCGGTTTCGAAGATCAACGGTAAGGATATTTCGAACATCCGGACACCCAGTTTTGAGGCGGCGCTTCAGGGACAGGCCCCCGGATTGCAGGTTTCGCAGGCATCGGGTATTGCAGGAGCTGGTTCACTTATCCGCATTCGTGGTATAGCTTCGATTTCGGCTGGCGGAGACCCACTGTACATTGTTGATGGTATCCCTATTACACAGGATTATTTCCTCAGGGGCAACAGCGGTGCGCTCAACAACAATCCATTGGCCACTATCAATCCCGGAGATATTGAGAACGTTGAAATACGAAAGGACGCTGCGGCGGCCGGAGAATATGGCTCCAGAGCTGCCAACGGTGTCATTATCATCACTACAAAAAGGGCGCGGGAGAAAGGCTGGAAATTCGATTTTTCGACCAATACAGGTATCAGCACTCCTGCGACGCTTCCCAATATGCTCAACACAGATCAGTATCTTCAGTTGAGGCAGGAGGCCTGGGAAAATGATGGAGGTACCGGATACGTTTGGTTACCTAATATGACAACAGCAGAAGATGACGCAGCTACCCGCGAAGCCGCTTTCATGAAAGCCCGTGGAATCAACACCGACTGGGTTGATCAGACGCTGGGAACAGGCACAAAATACGGAGTGAACTTTGGCGCACGTTATGGCGCAGATAAGAGCAATGTCTATTTCTCTGTAGGCTACGACAACAACGAATCTTTTCTGGTTGGAAACTCATACGAGCGCATCTCGGCGCGTGTAAACCCTGAATTCAAAATAAACGACAAGCTCAAGGCCAACCTGTCATTGTCACTTACCCGGGGTATCAACGACAGGGTTGATGCAGCGTGGAGCGGCGGACTTGGAGATGCGATGTCGAACGCACTCCCCTATTATCCTGTTTATCACACAGACACAGTATTCGGCTCAAACGGTGAAATCGTAAACCTCCCGGGCGACTATTACTTCTGGAGAGATGAATTCGGAGGCACCAAGAATCCTGCAGCTTTTCAGGATGGTATCAAATGGGTGACTACTGAAGACAGGGCAATCAATACGGGCCGTATCATTTACATGCCGATGAAAGATCTGTTCGTCATTGCAACTGGTGGTTTCGACTGGATGTTGATCCGCGAAAACAAACTAACACCAGCCACCTTTGATCTGTCGAACGGATTTGGAAGCGCATACAGCGACCAGCGTCAGGTTAGAAACTACAGTTATAATGTAACAGCAGAAAAACTCTTCAACCTGAAAGAAGACCTTACTCTCTCTGTGCTGGTTGGACATGAATTGCAGAAATCAAGAACTGAATTCATCAGCGAATCATGGAACGGTCTGTTCGAAGACATTCAGGAAATCAGCGATGTGTCAAATGCGGACAGCCTTAAAATCCGCAACGTGGGTAACCCATCGCAGTATGCGTTTCTCGGATTTTTCACCAAGGCAAACCTGAACTGGAAGGGCAGATATTTCATGGAAGCAGCTTTCCGCCGCGATGGTTCATCCCGCTTTGGTAAGAACAGCAAATTCGGTAACTTCCCTTCTGTCAGTGCAGGATGGATTGTCTCTGAAGAGCAATTCCTCGCTGAAAACTCTACCCTCACATTCCTGAAATTAAGAGCCAGCTGGGGATTGACAGGTAATTCTGAAATTCCGCCACTGAGTCAGTATGCTACATTCTCAAGGCCTGACAACGGCATATTTTACAATCAGAACCCCATTCTCTTCCCAACTCAGGCAGGAAATCCGAACCTGAAGTGGGAAACATCTTCCAACCTCTCTGCAGCCATTGAGGCCGGATTGTGGAATGACAAACTGTCTTTCACCTTTGAATGGTATCGCAAATACAGCCAGGATGTTCTCATGAACGTGAGTCTGCCGGCCTCCGTAGGCTTCACCAGCTTCTATGATAACGTGGCAGAAGTTCTGAACACAGGACTTGAACTGAGCACCACTGCCCACTGGCTCAACAACAAGAAGTGGAGCTGGAAGTCGACACTCAATGTAGCTTACAACTACAACGAACTCGTGGATATCGGTGCGTACACACCTGATGCGGTATCAGGAGGTACAAACGATAGCCGTGTCATTGTCGGCAAGCCTATAGGTTCGTTTTACCTGGTTGAATTCTCGCATGTGGACAGCGAATCAGGTCTGCCAGTGTACATCGACCTCAATGGAAATGAAACCTTCGACTACGACAACAGCATACGCAAGTATGTAGGCGATGGTCTGCCAGATTTTACGGGCGGATTCACCAATCAGCTTACTTATAAGAACTGGACCTTTTCGACGCTCCTCACCTTTAGTGTAGGTGCAAAGATTTTTGATTCTTCTGGTAAGCGCCAGATGGGTGTTGTTACCGGATGGAATATGCGCGAGGAAATTCTGGATCGCTGGACACAGCCCGGTGATGACAGCACCTTCCCTATCCTGACATTGGATGAAACGAAGTACAGCCTGCCATCGGGATTCCCATGGTGGAATACATCATTGTTCATGTATGATGCCAGCTATCTGCGCTGCAGAAATATCTCGCTGGATTACATGTTCCCGAGCGAGATGGTGAAGAAGATTAAAATCGACAATCTGTCTGTCGGATTCAGCATCACGAATCTGTTCACGATCACAAACTTTCCGGGACTGGATCCTGAAGTGGTACGTGACTTCGAAAATGCCCAGGACCGTAACCTGAGTCCAAACGTTACCTACCTGACACCCATGCAGGAGCGCAGTTACAATCTCCGCATATCTGCAAACTTCTAAACGAACACGACCATGAAAAAACT
>JBEAZL010000361.1:0-11771 GCA_041170085.1 Bacteroidota bacterium | reverse complement strand
GGTGTGAAGCCATAAACGAACTGCAGATATTTCGATGGATCTGACGTGCGAAGGGTCATGGTAAGCTGGGCGGGCTGACCTGTGGCATCAACCTTTTCAGCTCCCGGAGTGAAAATGAAATGATCCGTCGCGAAAGCACCCTTACCAGCAATGTTGAGCAACACGAACATCTTGCTCCACTCCTCGTCCCATAGCTCAATCTGTGTGCTGTCGGTATAGTCAACATGGTCCTTGAGTGTTACACCTTTGACAAGACCTCCGCGGGTGGAAAACCGCACGGTCATTACATCTGTTTCAACGATAATTTCCTTTTCTTCTCCCTGAACAGAAGTTCCGAAAATGCCATACTGGTCGGTATTTACAGGAGCAGCGGTTGAAACTTGTCCGGTATCGGCAGCTGCTGCGGCCTGATTATCACGTGCGATTTGCTCGCTGGCTTGTGCAGCCGCCTGCTGCATCTGAACCTGCTCCAGACTGTCGAGCCTGGCCTGCTCTTTTCGCTCGGCTGCAGAGGGAGTCTGGAACCAAACATATCCCAGCACCAGGAAGATCATGAGGGCCGTGCCCACAATGGTATTTCTATCTATGTTCATAAGCGATTCCCCGGAAACGATGCACCCGGGCCGGCAAAAGTCGCAACATCAGGTGTGAAAACCCGCGCCGTTCATAGAAAAATATCAGCCCTTTGCCCACATTTCCGGGAACTTTCGGGAATTGACCGCGATTGCCTCATTTTTGGGCACTGAATGAGTGGACGGGGATGGTACATATCGCTGGGAATGGTATTGATATGCCTGATCCTGTTTTGGCTGGAACTCTCGACCGGCGTGATTGACGCATCTTTTCAGGATCTCATTTCGGCGCTCTCAGGTAATCTGACCGAAAACTCCTCACTTCAGCATATTATCCTGGAAATCAGGCTACCCAGATCGATGACAGCTTTCTGGGGCGGAATGGCTTTATCTGTCGCAGGACTCCTCTTGCAAACCCTTTTCCGCAATCCTCTCGCCGGACCCTCGGTCCTGGGTATAAGTTCCGGTGCTATTCTGGGAGTTTCTCTCGTGGTTCTCGCAGCGGGTGGAAGCTTAACGGGATGGCTTGCCGGAACAGCCGTAACCGGCGGAGCCATGGCCGGTGCCCTGGCTGTAACCCTGGTGTTGCTATTTGTTGCAGGACGTCTGCGAGATAATACCTCATTACTCATCTTCGGTCTCATGCTCGGATACCTGGTGAGCGCAGTGATTTCTGTGCTTGAAGTGAATTCGGGTGAGCAGGCTTTGAAGGCATTTGTCATCTGGGGAATGGGCAGCTTCTCGAGAACGAGCCTCATGGATGCCAATATCCTGGCTTTGGCTACCCTCGCCTCTGCGTCACTTCTGATGTTCTTCCTGTCCCAGATGAATGGTCTGTTACTGGGCGATGCAAATGCCTTCAGTATGGGTATTTCTGTCAGAAGAATTCGCCTGCTGATCATCCTAGTGTCCAGCATTCTGACTGCCCTGGTATCCGCATACTGTGGCCCTGTGGCATTTATCGGACTTGTTATTCCTCACCTGGCAAGACTCTGCCTCGCTTCTTCTGACCATAGGAAAGTACTTCCTTTGAGCATGCTGATGGGTGCAGCGGCGGGACTGCTCTGCGATTGGTTGTCGCATTCGATATTCGGAGGGCAACTGCCGCTCAACACAGTAACATCAGCTCTCGGAGCTCCAGTAGTTTTATACCTCATCATCCGCGGTAACCAAAGCAGAATACTCATCTGATGATATCCCTGAACCTGAAAGATCTCGTCTGCGGATACGGCACCAGAAAAGTGACCGGACCTCTTACCTGCGACGTTTCGGGTCCATCGCTGATTGCAGTTACCGGGGAGAATGGCTCAGGGAAAAGCACATTATTGAAAACGATTTGCGGCTACCAGCGACCCCTGAGTGGCACTGTGACCATAGATCATCTCAATGTGCATGAAATCAATGACCGGGAAAGGGCGAGAAAAATCAGTCTGGTCGGCACAGGCCGCGAAGCCAGTGCAGGACTGGATGTCATATCAACCATCGCCCTCGGACGATTCGCCCACAGGTCGGGATTAGGTTTTTCAACCCACCAGGAAACGGATATAGCGAGAAAACAACTCTTTGACTGGAACCTCGGCCATCTCGCGAGCAAAAGGCTTTTTGAACTGAGTGACGGAGAATACCAGAGGGTGATGATCCTGAGAGGACTCGTGCAGGAAGCATCGGTTCTGGTTCTCGATGAGCCCACCGCATTTCTGGATTACAAAGCCCGCGCACAACTCATGAAGTGGTTGAGCATACTGACTGAGCAGAAGAAAACCACTGTCATCTTCTCTACCCATGACCTGAATCTGGTCAGAGAATATGCGCAGGAAATCTGGCATGTGAGTGGAACAAATGTGCAGAGACTGACCAGCGATATCAGGTCTTTTAATCCGGAATCGGAAGCATAACAAGGCTTCGTGATTTCTGTCACGAAACATCTTTGTTAACCTTCCTAACTTTGCCCCATGTCCGGGAAAAAACAGAGTAAAACTAACTCCATGCTCCGCCTGAAATGTCCTTCATGCGGAGAAAGCGATCTTTTCAATAATCCGAATACATATCAGCTGAAGGATCTCGGAGGGATGAAGGAATACTGCGACCATTGCGGTGTTCATCTCAGACCGGAACCCGGGTTCTACTTTGGAGCAGCATATGTGGCCTGGGGCCTTGTTGTTGCGCTTTGGATCAGTGTGCTTGTCGCATTGAAAGTTCTCGGCGCCATCGGGGTTATTGAATTCGGATTTCTGACACACCCGGGGACATTTCTGATTACCGGACTGATCGCCAACATTGCTGTGTTTCCCTATTTGTTCAGACTGTCAAGAAGCATGTGGGCACATTTCTTCATCAAGGAAACAGATGCTCCCGCCAAGAAAAAAGATCCTGCAACAACCTGATTACTCACTGAAATTTTGCATCTCAACAAGTGATTTGTAGATGCCTCCTTTCTGAATGAGTTCGTCGTGTGTTCCCTGCTCTGCAACCTTGCCTTCATCGATCACAACAATCAGGTCAGCCTGCTTGATGGTACTCAGACGGTGTGCAATAACAAGTGACGTTCTGTTTTCCATCAGCTTGTAAATAGCGTCCTGCACGAGCTTCTCGCTATGCGTATCCAATGCAGATGTCGCTTCGTCAAGGATAAGTATGGGCGGGTTCTTGAAAATAGCCCTGGCTATGGCAAGACGTTGCTTCTGGCCACCACTGAGCTTATTTCCACCGTCGCCAATATTGAAATCATACGCTCCGGGAAGATCTTTGATAAATTCTTCTGCATTGGCAATACGGGCAGCAGTCTCGATTCCGGACGCGCTCCATTCCTGAGCTCCCAGAGCAATGTTGTTCTTCACTGAGTCGTTGAACAGAATGCTGTCCTGCGACACAAATCCCATCTGCCTTCGGATACTCTCCACTTTCAATTTGCGCAGCGGCACTCCGTCGATAAGCACATCGCCGCCAAGGGGATCATAAAACCTGGCAAGAAGTGAAACCAGCGTCGATTTACCACTTCCGCTCTTTCCTACCAGAGCAACGGTCTGCCCTTTTTTAACTTTCAGGTTAATGCCTTTGATCACTTCATCTCCATAATATCCGAAGCGCACATCGCGGAACTCTATCTCGCCAGAGAAATCTTTCATATCTGCAGCATCGGGCTCGTCTTTCACCGTTACCGGAGAATGAAGTATTTCGTTGATTCTGTCGAGTGATGCGGCACCTTTATTCACCTTAAAGATGGCGTCGCTGAACGCCCTTGCAGGTTGAATGATCTGCGAGAAAACCACCAGATAACCAATCAGCAGATTTCCGTCCATGTCTCCGCTGAGCACGATTCTTCCTCCTACAAAAAGCAAGATGGTAATGACAACAAGCGATATGAATTCACTCATCGGAGATGAGAGATACTCCCTCCGGTACAGCTTGTGCATCAGCCGGAAATAGAAATCATTTTTGCGATCGAATTTTTGTCTGAACTGCGAATCGGCATTGAATACCTTGATAATTCTTACGCCACTCAGTGTCTCTTCAATGATGCTGATAATTTCTCCCAGGTTATCCTTGCCCCGCTTGGCAGCATTCTTCAGGCTCTTGGCTATGCGCGAAATGAGAAATCCGCTGAGCGGTAAAAAGACGAGCGAAAACAAGGTCAGCTTCCAGCTCATGATAAAGAGCGTGGTGAGGTAGAGTACCACCATCACCGGACTTTTCAGAAGGGCCTCTAATGCACCTATCACAGAAAACTCAACTTCCATCAGGTCGTTGGTCATGCGAGAGATGATATCCCCTTTGCGCTCATTGCTGAAATAAGCGACAGGCAGTTCAAGAATCTTATTGTAAATCGTCTTCCGCATATCGCGCGATACGGATGTGCGTATTCGCGCTATGCTGAGCAGTGAGAAATAATTGACCAGATTTTTAATCAGAGCGAGAATGAGGATAACTCCGCACATCAGCGCAAGAGCCTTCACCTGACCATTCTCCGAAATGAAATGATCCAGCCATGTGCTCACCGTATGCCACACGCCGGATTTAGCGGCAGCATCATCTGCTCCATCCTTTTCAACCCTGAACAGCACATACAGAAAAGGTACCACGCTCAGGAAGGTGAAAAGGGAGAATACTGCGTTGAGCAGGTTAAAAATGAAATTATTCAGAATGGCCCCCTTGTAGCCTCTGATCAACCCGAATATTTCTTTGAATCTTTTCACCTGTGAACCATTTATTTCATCAGGTCAATTCCTGTGTAGTTCGAAGGTGTTATCCTCCTCATCTCGTCCTTTACATCGGATGAAACAGCCAGTGAATCAATGAAGGCGTGTATGGCTTCGCGGTCAATGGATGTCTTGCCGCGCGTCAGCGACTTCAGCGCTTCATAAGGCTGCGGATATCCTTCCCGCCTCAGAATAGTCTGTATGGCTTCGGCAACAACAGCCCAGTTCTTTTCAAGATCAGCTGCCAGTGCACTGCTGTTCAGGCGGAGTTTTGAAAGCCCCTTCAAAACAGAGTGAAATGAAATCAGCGTGTGGGCAAACGGCACTCCTACGTTGCGAAGTACTGTACTGTCGGTCAGGTCGCGCTGCAAACGGCTAAGCGGAAGCTTTTGCGAGAAATGCGAGAAAATGGCATTCGCTATGCCGAGATTTCCTTCTGCATTTTCAAAATCTATCGGGTTCACTTTATGCGGCATCGCCGAAGAACCCACTTCTCCTTCTTTGACCTTCTGTCCGAAATACTCCATCGAGATATAGGTCCACATATCGCGGCAAAGGTCTATCAGAATGGTATTGATTCTGGACAAGGTATCAAACAGGTGCGCCAGTTCATCGTAGTGCTCAATTTGCGTGGTGTACTGACTTCGGTTCAGGCCAAGTGTTTTACCAACGAAATGATTGGCAAACGACACCCAGTCAATATCCGGATATGCCACGTGATGGGCGTTGAAATTGCCGGTAGCCCCGCCAAATTTGGCCGGATATGTCGCATGATCCAGGTGACGGATCTGTACCTCTATTCTCTCGCAATAAACCTGAATTTCCTTTCCCAGTTTAGTGGGCGAGGCTGGCTGACCATGTGTATGCGCAAGCATAGGCACGTCGCGCCATTCAGCTGAAAGTGCTTTGAGGTTTTCGAGAACGCCGGTCAACAATGGCTTATAGACTTCCGCCACGGCATCTCTGATCCCCGCCGGAATGGCAGTATTGTTAATGTCCTGTGATGTAAGACCGAAGTGTATGAACTCAGAGAATTCACTCAGTCCGGCCTGCTCCAGTTTTTCCTTGATGAAGTACTCAACGGCTTTAACATCGTGGTTTGTCGTCCTCTCGATTTCTTTAATCCGCAGGGCGTCAGCTTCGCTGAAGGATGTCACTGCCGAACGTAGACCTTTTACAGCATCCATATCTGCACCGGATAGCTGGGGCAACGGCAACTCGCAAAGGGCAATGAAATACTCTATCTCCACGTGAACCCTGTATCGAATCAGGGCAAACTCAGAAAAGTATTTTGCCAGAGGTTCGGCCTGACGAAAATATCGCCCGTCTATCGGGCTGATGGCTGTTAACGGTGTGATTTCCATGAAGGCGCGAAGGTACTTCCGAAAAAGCGCCCATTACCCAATATCCCCCTATTAAAACCTCAAAAAATCCAAATGAGCCCCGCAGTAAACGTGGCTTACATTTTCGAATAGGTGGAATTCAGTATCTCCGTTTCCAGGGATTTTACATTCTGCTCCAGCGTTTCCACTTCTTTTGTGATAGCTTCAGCATATGCCTTGTCCTTGAGGGATGTAATGTTTATCCGGGCATTCATACAGGCACCGAGAACAGCTGTACGCGCACACAAGGCACCTACTGCAGCATCGGTAACCGAATTGGGATTACCCTCTTCCACCATGGCCTTCATGACCTGCATACTTTCATAGGCCAGTCGCGCAGTTTTCATAGGGATTTCAACCGCATATTTTGTTGCCTCCTGAATGGCGGCCGAACGGGCAGCTTTTTCCTCATCTGTGTCCTTGGGAAGTCCGAAAGCTTCCATGATGCGGTTAAAGGCCCGGGTATCTTCGTCAACGAGGGCCAGCAGTTCTCTCTGGTAACCCATGGCCTTTTCAGCCCATTGCGAAAACTCTTCCCACCTGTGATCCCAACCGCGTTTGTGCGAGCTCAGGTTGGCCACCATGGCTCCGAGTGAAACCCCGATTGCACCACAATAAGCGCTCACACTTCCACCACCCGGGGCAGGTGTTTCTGCCGAAGTGGAGTGACAAAAACCAGTTAGACTCAGGTCGACAAGTGATTTGCTTCCCTCCTTCATCTTCCTGTCGATGATGTACTCAATGATCTTTTCCTCTGGCTTAAATGGTGCCAGATCATCGAGCCCCAGCGACTTCACGGCAATGTGAATTTTTTCAGCCTCGGAAATACCCAGAGATCGCTGTTGTTTGCGCAGGAAGTGATCAGCCGCATCAAGCATACACTGTAATGGAATCAATCCCACCAGCTCGCTTCCCGTCACGCGAATACCCCTTTCCTGGGCTTTGTTGCATGCTTCCTCAAATGCGACGTGAACAGGCGTGATGTTTACATTGGTCAGATTCAGAGATAGCTGAGCAATTCCATACTCCTCGATAAACCATCCAATTCCCTTCACTGATTTCAGTGTCCCGGGAACCCTCACGGGTTCGCCGGAAGCATCCAGCACTGGCTTACCTGTTACAGGGTCTCCTTCTCTGACAATTCTTCCCGCTTCTCTGATATCGAATGCAATGGCGTTCGCTCTTCGTGTGGATGTGGTATTCAGATTAACGTTGTACGCTACCAGAAAATCTCTGGCGCCTATCGTGGTTATTCCCGATTTCCGCACCTGATCTGTTACAGTCACAGGTCCGAAATCAGGCTCCCATTCTTTTGTGGTAATCTTCTCGAGCGCTTCATATTCTCCCTTGCGGCAGTTGGCGAGGTTTCTTCGCTCCTCTTTCCTGGCCGCATTCTCGTAGAGGTAAACAGGAATTCCAAGTTCCTTTCCGACTCTCTCGGCCACTCTGACAGACAACTCCGCACATTCCTCCATGCTCACTCCGCTGATGGGAATGAACGGACAAACATCCGTGGCACCCTGTCGCGGGTGCTCACCTTTATGTTGTCTCATTTCTATCAGTTCGGCTGCTTTTCTGATTAACCTGAATGCCGCCTCACCAACTGCTTCCGGCTCGCCGGCAAATGTGATCACTGTGCGGTTCGTACTTGCTCCGGGATCAATATCCAGCAGCATCACACCTTCAACTTCATTAACCACATTGGCTATGGCATCAATTTTTGCCCTGTCTCTTCCTTCAGAGATATTGGGCACGCACTCAATCAGTTTTTTCATTTCCGCTTTGTCTTGTGACGTATGTTCTTCGATTACCAGATATGCGAATGTTCATTCATCCACAAACCCTTAATCTTCATGGTTTGCTCCAGAATATCGCGTACACATCCCGCCCCACCGTTATAAGGCGATATATACTTTGAAACGGCCTTGATCTCGGGAACTGCATCTGCCGGACAGGCAGGCAATCCTGCAATCTTCATACATGGTATATCGGGCATATCATCTCCCATGTAACACACCTGCTTTACATCGATCAGGTTGTCAGAGAGATATTGTCTGAACAGGGGGAGTTTCTCTTTTACTCCGAGAAATATGTGACGTACTCCGAGGCCTTCAAATCTTTTTCTCACGGCCTCACTGCGACCTCCGGAGATGATCACAATATCAATGTTGTTTTTGATGGCATGCTGCACTGCGTATCCATCGCGAACATTGGCTGTGCGCATCTGTTCGCCGTCTGCAGAGAGATAAACAACATTGTCTGTAAAGACTCCGTCCACATCAAAACAAAATGTGGTGATGCCGTGAAGCAATTCCTTGTAATTACTTTCCATGCGTATTCGCTATACTTTCCGAGATCAGGCGATACATCTCGCGCAGATCAGGGTCATTGTTCAACATTTCAAGATGCCTTTCCATCGTTTTCTCATCGCCACGCATGGCTGGTCCCGTCTGTGCCTGAAGCGGATCCATCCACCTCAGCTTCTCTACGGAACCGAAAATCAGTGGCTTCATGATCTGAAAATCTGCACCTGCTCTGGCTGCCAGACGCGATGCAATGGCGTACATATGATTCGGAAAGTTGGATGCAAAAACAGCGGCCATATGCAGCTCGCGTCTCTTATCTCCGCTGAGTTCATAAATCCTGACCCTCGCAGGCTCGATAAAATTCCTCAGCAACTTCCTTTCTTCAGCTCCTGAAGCTTCTATCACTACAGGCATTCCCTGATAAGTAGCGCCCTCACCCCTGGTAAGCGACTGTACAGGCCACATCACTCCTCTTGAATGTTGAGGCATGACGTCGATTGAAGCACTTCCACTGGTGTGAATGACAAAAACATCCGACGGAATCGAATGGGCCACCTCGCCGATAGAGTCGTCATTGACTGAAACAAATACGAGATCACATCCCTTCAGCTCAGCCGCAGATTCTGCGACCTCAGCACTGTGTCTGATGGCAAGATTCCCGGCAGACTGATGATTTCTGCCATATACTTTCAATAGTTCATGGCCAGCACCGGTGAACATCTCAGCCAGGTGCCAGGCAACATTACCTGTGCCTGCAATTCCGAATTTCATTGTGGCGAAAGTACGATTCGGGGGGCACCTGAAGAAAAGGATTGTACCTGATTTACGACGGATAAACGATATTTGGTCAACAGACGGATTCAGGGCTTCGATACCGCGGACTGAACAACGAAATCTTTCTCATCAGTGCAGACAAATCATACAAACTCTTTATGGCGCAGGCTTTGGTTTCCCGCAGCCATAGCCCTGATGATGTTACAAATTCAGTCTTCCTGTGAAGGCCCCGGACCTGAAAATGCCGCGTCGGAATCCGATACCAAATCTTTCGCTCCAGTCAGGGGCCTGAGCTTTGTAGGGTGCCCGGTACCCTCCGACTCAGCTGATATAGCTGATGTTCGCAGTGTATATGCCAATTTCATTGCGCTGATGCCTTTTGCTTACGGAGAAACGAAAAGTGATCACCTTCACTTCAAAGACCTGAACTGGCAATGGTGGGGCGAGAGTCCCGAAGGCATCCGAACCTGCATCAAACTGGCACATCAACAGGGAATTTCGTGCATGATAAAACCCCAGATTTGGTTCGATTTCGGTGTTTACACGGGATCGTTTTCTCTGGATACGGATGAGAAGTGGACAAACTTTGAAAAAAACTATTCTGAATGGATTCTGAGCTATGCCGCCATGGCAGAGCAGGAAAAGGCTGCCATGCTGTGCATTGGTACTGAACTTGACCTCTGGGTTGAGCTCCGGCCGGCATACTGGTCAGACCTGATCAAATCGATCCGTCAGGTCTATTCGGGAAAACTGACCTATGCCTGCAACTGGGATTCCATGCACCGGATTTCTTTCTGGAAAGAAATAGACTATATCGGTATAGATGCCTACTTCCCGGTCAGCGAGAATATCACTCCCGACAGCTCGGAGCTGGCAAACTCCTGGACAAGCATCAAAGCAAATCTTTCGGCATTATCGGATTCAACTGACCGTAAAATCCTCTTCACAGAATGGGGTTATCGCAGCGTTGACTTCTGCGGTAAACGTCCCTGGGAATTTCATCGGGACGAAGAGCAAAACGAAACTGCACAGCTCAATTGTTACAAAGCGCTGATGGATCATTGCTGCCACGAGCCCTGGTTTCAGGGAGGCTTTGTATGGAAATGGTTCCCGGAGTCTGCGCGCGGTGACAGACATAGCAGCGACCCATATTCACCTCAGGATAAACCCGCGGAGCAACTGCTTTTGGAATGCTGGAGAAAACAATCTACTGCCGGTTTGAATTGATATAAAACTGGCCGATGATCCGGTCATAACCATTGGCGCGATCCGTCTCATATACAATCAGTGTATAGTCGTTCTCAGTCTCAACGTGATTGCCTTCTGTGTATGAAATATCATCTTTATTCATGTACTTATCACGCACCACGTATCTGTAGTTGTAAAGTCCTTGCTTGAGCAGAAAAATCCCGGTGTAGCTGCGTGTCGCCGGGTTCCATGTCAGCTCATATTTCTCAGGGGTGTATTTGGAAAAATCTCCTTCCGCAAATACCTGTCCCTCGGGAATTTCATTGCATTTCAGCTCGAAATGAACATAGGCGTAATCGGCGTCCAGCGTGGCTTCTGCGCCCTCATCGTTGCGCACGAAATAACGACCGTTAAGATCAATGCGGGTATCATAAGATTTGGTTCCAAGCGGAATATCCGGGACAAGATGAACATGCCATCCATCCGGCTCTCTCATTATATTGGCTACTTCAAGACTTGCGTACCTGAAGTCTTTCATTTCAAAATCACGCCACTCTTTGCCACCCGCAAATGTGTTCTCGCCGCTATAATCGAAAGTCAGTTCATTTTCTTTGATGAAGATCGGCTTGAGTCCGGTTATGGTGTGACGCCAATCCCAGTTTTGCATCAGCACAACATTGAGGTCGCGGTTAACATCACGGATATTGTATGTCGCAGTGCCGATGGTAAAATCAAATTCCTGGTGGGTATACCTGTCGCGTATAACCGAACTGTTACGAATCACTCCACCTGCATTTACGATGGTTTCATATACCACCACACGCAAACTCAAGACAATGTCATCGGGATCTCCTTCGCCATAAACCACAATGAGGTAGTTACCACTGAAGCGCGGCTTCATCATCGCATTCGGGAACTGAAATGTGTAATGGATAAAATCAATCAGCGTATTGAAAGATGCTTCTACATCCGATATCTGTCCTTCAGGAAAGCCCTGTATGTACTCGAAAGGCTCCAGAGCCGTGGGCTGCCAGTTATGATCACAGTGAATGGCCTGAAATGTATAATCGGGCATATCCATTCCCATTCGGTCAAAATGAAACTCAAGCACCTCGCCTGAGTTCAGCTGAATGAATGGTACACCCAGCGGATTGCCCGATGGATAGGCCTGCACAGAATATATCTCCGGCTGATACACTTTGTTGTCGTATACCAGAGCATCGCTCATTTCGGGCTGAGCCAGGCTTCTGGTGGCTATAAGGAGCAGGAGAAAAATTCCGGAATATTTCATGGCGGACTGGTTAGTCAAAGATTGTGCTAGAATTGACCTCCTGAAATCTGACGCTTCAACCT
>JBEAZL010000360.1:0-3496 GCA_041170085.1 Bacteroidota bacterium | reverse complement strand
TTCCCGGTAAACTTTGACAGTGAAACCAATGAGCTTGCCAACCTGAGCTGGGATTTCGGAGATGGCAATTACAGCGACCTGAGTGACCCTGTGCACGAGTATGATTTGGGTGGTACATACAGCGTTACACTTACTGCAGAAAGTCCTAATGGCTGTGTGAGCGATGTGAGTCATCCGGTAACCGTATACACTGCTCCGGTTGCCTCTTTCAATGTTCCGACAGATTTGGGTTGCAGTCCTTTCACAGTGAATTTCAGCAGCACCACCACCGGCGGTGCATTCTATGAGTGGGATTTTGGAGATGGTAATACCGCCAACGGAGCGAATGTCAGCAATACATATTTCAACACCGGTGATGAACCGTTGTTGTTCAATGTGACCATGATTGCTGAGAACATGCAGCTATGTGCCGATACCTTCACCATGAACATCGTTGTTGCTCCTCAGCCATTGAGTTCATTTGTACTTTCTTCTGCCGAATCATGTTCGTACCCGATCAATGTGATAACCACCAATACATCGCAGTGGGCGAATGGATACGAGTGGTTCCTCGATGGCTCTCTGAACACTACAGTAAATGAGCCTATCTTCACATTTGATGAGGTAGGTACAACGCTGATTACACTTAATGCTACCAACCAATACGGTTGCGTGCATTCCACTTCGCTTCCGTTTACAGTTCATCCGACTCCCGACCTGAGTATATCAGCTCTTCCAGTTGATGGCTGCGTAGATCTCGATGTGAACTTTCAGGTAACCAACAATGGCGCCCCGGTAGAAAACTACTCCTGGAGTTTCGGAGATGGCATGATGGGGGAAGGTAGTTCACCAGAACACACCTACGAATATGCCGGAAACTTTGATGTTATTCTGGTAGGTACAACAGAGTTCGGCTGCACAGATACGCTGGTTGAATTGGAATATATCGAAGCTTTCGCACTTCCAGATGCAGACTTCTGGTTTACTCCTGATGAAACCACTATTTATGACCCGACCTTCACATTCTATGATAATTCATATAATGCGAGCAACTACCTGTGGGAATTCGGAGACGGAAGCACAAGTCCGTATGAGAACATTCAGCACACATACGCCGAGGCGGGAGACTATGTAGTTAATCTGACTGTATGGAGCCCACATGGTTGTGTCGATGAGCGCTTTGATGTTGTGCATGTTGAGGACCTCTTCAATATTTATGTTCCTAATGCCTTCACTCCTGACGACGACGGTATCAATGAGGTTTTCAAACCTGAGATCAGCGGTAAAGCTTTCATCGAGAGGTATCATTTCATGATATTCGACCGTTGGGGTACCGTGATCTTCGAGACAGATAATCCGGATGAGCCATGGCTGGGTAATGTTCGTGACGGTGAATACTATGTGAAGGATGATGCATACAACTGGACGGTGACCATTCAGCTGAAGTATTCAGACGAAGAACGCGTATATACCGGCCATGTGATTGAGGTTCGGTAATCTGAGATGAACTGCTTCGCCAACTGAAGCAACTTTGGGGGCGTTTTGCGGGTTATAGTTATACCTGCAGACATTCATGACACCCTCCCGCAAACCAACCACTTTCTCCGGCATTCTTGTCAGGAGCATCATTCTGGTTTGTTTTTCGGTATTCGGTTTTTCAGCACGAGCCACACATATCGTAGGCGGCGATCTTCACTACGAATATCTCGGTAATGACCAATACCTCATTACACTTAAGGTATACAGAGATTGTGCAACAAGCAGTACCAATTTCGATGACCCCGCTGCCATAGGAATTTATGACAGCAACGGAAATCTGGTGGTGAACCTTGAGATTCCACTTAGCGAGGCTATCGTTTCCGATGTACCTGTAAATACATTGCAGGAATGTCTTACACCGCCGGACGGGCTCTGTGTTAAAGAAGCCATTTTCAGCGGAACAGTAACCCTTCCGGAAATTCCGGGAGGATACACCATTGCTTATCAGCGATGCTGTCGCAATACTACGCTGGTCAATACTGAGAGTAATGATGATCTTGGCATGACGCTCTTCGCTGAGATACCTGGCTCAGGAGCCTTCTGGGGCAACTCAAATCCTTCATTTAACCAGTATCCTCCGATTGTTATTTGTCTGAATCAACCATTCATTTTTGATCATAGCGCAACAGATCTCGACGGTGATGAGCTGGTTTATGAGTTCTGTAATCCATTACTTACCAATGTCCCCGGTTTCTATATCAATCCTCCGGGCGCACCACCCTATCCTGAACTGATTTTTAATGCGGGTTACTCATATGAATATCCCATTACCAGTAATCCCGCATTTGAGATTGATCCTGTGACCGGACTACTTACAGGTACCCCTACACAACTCGGACAGTATGTGGTAGGTATCTGTGTAAAGGAATATCGCAACGGACAGCTGGTATCTACAACCAACCGCGATTTTCAGTTCAATGTCACCTTATGTGAAATGGACGCCGTTGCATCCATACCGGATCAGGTTGATTTCTGTGATGGACTCACAGTTCAGTTTACTAACAACAGCGTTAATTCCAGTACATATCTGTGGGATTTTGGTGTGGAAGACTCCGATCTTGACATCAGCACAGAGTTCGAACCAGAATTCACCTTTCCGGACACCGGTTTATACATCATCACGCTTATTGCCAATCCGGGCACCTTGTGTGCTGATACCGCTATAACAACCTACAGCGCTTACCCTGTCATATTTCCGGAGATCATATATGAAGGAGCTGCCTGCATTGGTGGCGATATGGTTCATTCATTCACCTCTTCCGCTAACGCAGATTCCGACGCCATATACGACTGGGATTTTGGGCCGGGATCGCAGCCGGGAAGCTCATCTCTGTCTGATCCACCCGATGTTATTCTGGGATATGGACAGTCAACTTTCGAAGTAGTCTTTACGGTGGAAGACAATGGATGTGTTGAAAGTGACACTTTGGTTATTGATCAACCTCCCCCACCCCAGGCATCCATTGTACCTCAGAGTGCATGGTGTGCAGGATATGTTTTCACCTTTGAGCATGAAAGCGAAAATGGCCAATACTACCAATGGGATTTCGGCATACCGGGCACAGGAGATACATCAGATGAAGAGCAGCCGACATTCACCTTTCCTGATGAGGGTGAATATGAGATAACACTCATTGTTTCCTCCGACGGCACTTGTCCGGATACAGCAATGATGAACTTCAGTATTTACGGTGATCTTGTCCCATACTTCGCGCCTCAGGATCCACAATGCTTTACCGGAAACAGCTTTGATTTCATAGCGATGGGCGCAACCACGGATGTTGCGCAGTATGAGTGGGACTTCGGAGCATTGGCAGCACCGCAATCATCGGTAGATCCGACGACTTTCGGGGTCACTTACAGCGAAACAGGTGCATTTGGAGTGTCTCTCACCATCACTGAAAACAATTGCACTGAGACATACACAGACACCGTGTATGTCGTTGCAGAGCCGGTCTTAAACTTTGAAATCAATAGC
>JBEAZL010000359.1:0-4448 GCA_041170085.1 Bacteroidota bacterium | reverse complement strand
CTGTCAGCTTATGCCTTCCGCTCTCCGGCAGAACTGACAACTTGTGCGTTCCGCTGGTTTGCCCTGCAAATTGGTCGTCGATGTGCCAGAAGAGTTTGGCGTCAGGACGGGTATGGGCCGCCTCCAGCACAGCTGGTATATACTCACCGTCAAATCCCCGTGAAATCAATATTCTCAGATCGCTCTTGGGATAGATGAGTCCTATCGGAATCTGCCCGTGAGGCTCGCAGCCAGGTGCGAAGGGGGGAGGGTCTTTATATCCGGGATGTCCTTTCCTGTAATAATGGGCCTGAACAGCAGGCAGACTGAACCAGCATCGTGGATTTATACCATATTCTTCCGAGCCTTCGCGACTCACCTGATATCTGCCGTCATCGCTCAGATGCAGCAATGAATGGTACGTGCACGTTTGGGTATGAATTCCCTGAGATGGCACAAACATGCTGTCGACATGGTTACAAGCACTACCGGGTTTCATTCCGCTTTCGCTGCATACTGCAACTTTCGCCATATCGTCGTAAGGGGTAGCAAACCACCCCGTATTTCCAAGTTGCCTGAAAATGTCAAACATCAGGGGAGCAGCCGACCGCGCTCCGGTCAGCGATGGTCTTCCTATGCCATCGTGATTGCCAACCCATACTGCTACAACATATTCCGGTGTGGTACCTACAGCCCATGCGTCCCGGTTGCCGAAGCTCGTCCCGGTTTTCCAGGCAATGCGCCTGCTATTGGCAAAATTCTCCCAGCCGGTCTCTTCATCTGGCCGGTTCACCCTCAAAAGTGCTTCATAGGTAGACCAGATGCTTCCTGCTGAAAAGAAAGGTGGTGATTGAGATTTTTTTTCGGGCAGTTGGACATCTGTTCTGATCCACTGACCTGTATTCCATCTGTCCGGGTCATACGCCCCATTCAGATTCGTCCAGTCATTCAATGTTCTCGCCATAGAAGCATATATTCTCCCGATGTCCCACAATGATGCTTCTGCCCCTCCCAGAATAATGGATAAGCCGTAGTGGTCCGATGGCTGATTCAACTGAGAGAATCCCATCCTCTGAAGCAAATGGTAAAATCTGGTATAGCTGTAGTCTCTGAGCATAACTACACTTGGTACATTGAGTGAACGGGACAATGCCTCACTTGCAGGAACAGCACCATCATATTCTTCTGAGAAGTTTTTGGGAGCAAATGCTTCGTATTGAAGTGGAATGTCAGGATAAAGTGTATTGGGAAGCATAAGTCCGTCATCGAGCATGGCTGCATATAAAAATGGTTTAAGAATGCTGCCGGTGCTTCGCGGGGCCTGCACAATGTCTACCTGATTACCGTGGCTGTTTGATGGATCAGATGTATTGCCGACATATGCGAGAACATTTCCCGTACTGACCTCTATTACAATCGCTGCAGCATTATGAATTTCATCCCATCTTGTACTGGAGATATGTCTTTCTACAGCCTGATTTACCTGCTTCTGTATTTCGCTTTTAATGGTAGATGCGTAACGCTTACCCTGACCATACCTCATAATTGAGGTGTGTAAAAGATGCGAAGCGTCTTGCGGCAGGGCATGTGGTTGTCCGGGAAGAGGCTCGACCTTAGCCAGGCTCAGATCATGCTCATCGATAAATCCCGCTGCATGTAATTTGTCCAAAAGACGATTGCGCTTGGTCAGAAGTCTCTCCTGATTGCGCCCCGGGAATATGAGCGATGGTGCATTTGGCAAGACAGCCAGTGTTGCCGATTCTGCCCAGGAGAGTTCCTCGGGTGTCCTGCCAAAATATCTCCACGCAGCAGCATCAAGTCCAACCACGTTGCTGCCAAAAGGTGCATGACTGGCATAGTAGCATAGAATTTCTTCTTTAGAGTGCGAGGCCTCAAGTCGGAGGGCGAGAATCATCTCGATAATTTTTTCTCCAATGTTTCTTGGCGGATTGTTGCGGCTCATTCTGATGACCTGCATCGTAATGGTGCTGGCACCGCTGACCCTTTGACTACTGGAAATATTCTGAAACGCTGCTCTTGCAACTGAAGGCAGGTAGACGCCACAATGATCATAGAAATGTTTGTCTTCGAAGCAGGTGAGTGCTTTGGAGAATTTCTCCGGAACATCTGTTCTTTCGGGAAAGCGCCATTGTTCATCGGCGGAAATGACTGCACCCAGTAATCGGTTTTCTGCACTGTACATCACGGTGCAGTACTGTGTATCGAATAATGGATCAGGTAATGCCTGAATAAACCAAATGACTACCATGACAAGCACAATACGCCATTTCCATTTCCAAAGCTTGCCTGTAATCTTCCCTGACATCGCATGCAATGTAATCGATGGTCCGATCAGATTGTGCAGTTGAGAATGAAAAATGATCAGGTATAAAATTTCAGAAGCCCGTGACCTTTTCAGGTGCACGGGCTTCTTACTTCGACCAAGTAACTTGGTCTCCACCCTATATCTATCGCACGATCATCTTCTTTTCGAAGGGTATCTCTCCGAGGGTGTATCGGATAATGTAAATTCCAGGACTCAGTGCGTTTTCAAACTGATATTCGCTTTTATCTGCCGTACCGTTTCCTGTGGCCACAAGCCTTGTGGCTAACTGTCCGGTGCTGCTGAAAATCACGAGGTCTTTAACGCTGTTCATATTTGTAAGGTTTCCGAAATCGATTGAAATATTTTCTCCGTCACACGGATTCGGATAAAAATGTATATCCGTGATTTCTGACACCTGGCCGAATATCCCTATGTTCACTGCAATGGTGACAGGACATGAATCGCTCCACTCAGTTACGACTCCGCCCCCCATACCACAGCGCACTTTAACCTGATAGGTGTTTCCGGCTATGAGCTGAAGTGATTCTGCAATGTTGAGATTATTGGTCGCAGAATATGTGGTGAATTCGTATGAAGGCCCGGAAATATTCCACTCATAGTTCAATGCGCCTGTTACTGTGTTACATGAAAGCATTGTTCCCCAAGTGTCAATTTCTCCACCGCAATGCTGATCATTTATGTATGGAATGCCATTCTCGCCGGCAACTGATACAGAGCAAACAGGCCCTACTGGTCCCCATTCTCCCTCAAACATCACCCGAACCTGAATGAGAACACTCATTCCACTTTCAATTCCCGGAATCTGACTGATTAAAAATGCGGGTCCGACAGAGAGCTCGTCTCCCAGTACATCACCAACCGCAGTAGCGAATATCCAGTTGTACATCTCAGCTCCTGCAACTTCATTGCAGTGGATGATATCCCCCAGGTTATAATCTGTCGCGTCACAATCTTCGTCAATGAGCTGTGTCAAAAGATCGGGTTGTGTACATTCATACTGAATGGTAATCTCTGTCTGTGCTTCACAGCCATTGGCATCGGCAACTGATGCAGTATACGTTCCTGCAGCCAACCCTGAAGCTGTCTGAGCAGCTTGTCCTGAGCTCCATGTGATGAAATACTGTGGTGTGCCTCCCATGATATTTATCGTCGCAGAGCCGTCATTGCCAATGCATGATTCTGACACAACTTCGCTGGTCTGAACCACGAGCATTGAAGGTTCAATGATGGTTACCGACTCTGTGTCGGTGCAGCTGTGTTCGTCAGCAGCTGTAACGAGATATGTGCCGGCGTCAAGTGAAACAGCGGAATTTCCTGTTTCTCCATTACTCCACGTATAGGATAATGCGCCGGTGCCTCCGACTGCTGTGGCAACGGCAGTGCCATCTGAAAGGCCATGACATGAAATGTCCGATTTGAAAACGGCCAGATTGATTGCTGCAGGTTCAGTGACACTTACTGTTGCAGCTCCGCCGCAACCCTGATTATCCACTGCCAGCACTACGTAATCACCAGCCTGTAAACCTGACACTTCAGCTCCGGTTGCACCATTGCTCCAGGTATAGGTATAAGAACCGGATCCTCCACCGGCTACAGCTGAAGCTGTACCATTTGACTCACCATAACAGCTCACGTCGGTATGCGTGGCATTAACACTCAGTGTAGTGCTGCTTTCAATGTCGAATGAAGCCTGAACAGAACATGACTGACCATCAGTGATGGTTACTGAATAGCTACCGGCCATCAGGTTTGAAGCTGTATTGCCACTGGCTCCATTGCTCCAGGCAACTGAATAAGGAGCTGTGCCTCCTGAGGGTGCTACGTTAGCGGATCCTGAAATGGATGAACAGGCTATATCGAATGAACTCAGATTGGCATTCAGAACAGCCGGCTGATTGACTGTGATGTTCTTTGTTTTTACACAAGCATTGGCGTCTGTACATGTAACGGTATATGTTCCGGAAGCCAGTCCTGAGGCGACATTTCCGCTTGTTCCGTTGCTCCAGGACCACGTGTAGCCTCCGGCACCACCAGTGGCAGAAGCTGAAATGCTTCCATTAGTCAGACCATTACAACTCACGTGTGTAATGGTTTGAGATATTGAAATGGCAGTCGGATTTGA
>JBEAZL010000358.1:0-6350 GCA_041170085.1 Bacteroidota bacterium | reverse complement strand
AGAGAAATCAGTGTTTGAAACATATATAAAAACGGCCCCGAAGCGGCCAGACTATCAGCTAGTCCGGAGATGCAAAACCAATTCATGGCCCCAGCGGGGCCAAATCCTCAGTTTCATATATGGGCTGTTTTCCAGTAAACTGATAGTTTGGTCCCTACGGGACCAGTTTTCTATCCATCGATACGTTGCCAGCTAAAAGTGCCGCCCCACAGGGGCGGGGTTTCAGGCTAGCATCTTACTTCAATTGAACAAGGGAAATCAGTGTTTGAAACGGATATAAAAACGGCCCTGAAGGGGCCAGACTCTCAGCTAGTCCGGAGATGCAAAACCAATTCATGGCCCCAGCGGGGCCAAATCCTCAGTTTCAAATGCAAAAAAAATTATTCAGATCAGGATTTCTTCTGCTTAACAAACTCCGCCCGATTACCGGCGAACAATTCATATGCATTATACATGCATTCAAGGGCGCCATTCATCAGAGGAATGCGCTTTGATGGCTTAAGGCCAATGCTCTTCATAGCTGCTATGTCAGACGAAATAATCCACGCTGTGGTGCCCTTCCAATTTCGTTTCAACGCATCACCTATCTCTCTATAAAATGCAGGAATATCCATGGACTCCTCCATGCGCTCACCATAGGGAGGATTCATGATCATCACACCACTTGGCGTCAAAGGAGCGAGACGAAAGAAATCCTCCTCCTGAAATTCTATCATGTCCTGAACACCCGCCTTTTTTGCGTGAGCCCCTGTGAGGCTCACCTGGCTGCGGCTTTGATCAGAGGCATATATGCGGCCCGATGGGACTCGATGTCCCTGCAGTTCGGATAGTTTTATCTCGTTCCAAAGGCCTTCATCGAAATCGCGCCAGTTCATGAATGCGAATTTCTTATTTCCACAATGCGGTGACCTATGCGCTGCCATCAGCGCAGCTTCCACAGCAATGGTTCCGGAACCACACATGGGATTATGCAAATCCGAATCTCCTGTCCAGCCTGTGAACATGACCAATGCTGCAGCCAGCACTTCATTGAGTGGTGCCCCTCCTCCACTTACGCGGTAACCCCTGCGATTCAGCGAATAACCGCTTGTATCGATTGAAATAGTCACGTGGTCGTACCTTACCAGCAGATCTATCCGGTAAGTCGGATCATCAGTATCCACGTTCGGTCTGCGGCCAAACTTCTCCATAAACCGATCGGCGATGGCATCCTTGAGTCTTAGCGCAGCGAAGTGCGGATGGCGATAGGCATCTGACTGCACATGTGCATCAATGGCAAACGTTTCGTCGAGAAGCATAAGTTCCTCCCATGGGATTCGCTTTGCCTTTACATACAGTTCGTCTGGAGAAAGCGCCGTGAAAATTTCAACCGGAAGCAATACCCTGAGCGCCGTCCGGAGCATCAGGTTCATGCGATACATAAGGGCTTTGTCGCCCTTGCAGGTCACTACCCTTCTTGCCGCTGCAACATCAGTTGCTCCGAGTGAAATCAGTTCATCTGCAAGGAGAGGCTCAACGCCCTGCAATGTCTTTACCGCGAATGAAAAGGTTTCAGATTTGTTAAACATCATCATCCTCCGGCTTTGCGGGCCTTGTAGCCCATGGCCACGAGGATACCCAGAATTTTATCGCGGTGGTCACCCTGAATAATGATCTCGCCGTCCTTGGCTGATCCTCCGGTACCGCATTTTGACTTCAGTGTGCGACCAAGCTCATCGAGATCATGGGCAGTGCCCACAAATCCTTTTATCACACAGGCAGTCTTCCCACCGCGGTGATTCTTTTCGAGCCATATTCTCAGATCCTGCTGTGAAGGTGGCAGGGTTTCAAAGGCTTCGGATTCTTCCCGTCTGAAATCCGGGTTCGTTGAATAAACGAATCCTCCCTCATCATTTTTCTTTGCAAGTGACATTGGAGCAAAGATAACGTGAGAAGAACAACAGTAGCTGCGCCATCATGTCAACTCAACGATATGAAAATACTCCCTGTCAAATATGCCGAAATAAACCCATGAGGGATAGAGATTATAGGATGGCCAGAATTTTTTGAGGTTTCGTTTCTGTGATTCAAAAGCCCGCATCACTGACATCTTCTCAGCTGCGCAATCGGTTATACTGATTTCAACATCGGGCAAGGGCATGCCTTCAGTCTCATATACTTCTTTCGCCGCCCTGAACACCGGCAGATCTCCAACGATCCTCTCATTCTGTGAAGGCGGCATAACACACTGATATATTCTTTGAACCGGACAATCTCCGTGCGATTTCAAGGTATCGCATACCTGATGAATACACTTGCTGACACATACATGCTGAGGATGACCATATCCTCCCATCACTTCATCGAGTGTGAATATTACAGAGGGCTTTATCCGCTGAACTCTGTCGTCAATCATTCTCCTGAGAGAATCCATCCTGAAATAATTCGCGAACAACTTATACTGGACGGGCATCCATGGCTCCTTCACGGTGTCGGTCTTCAGAATGTCAAAGTCGATTAATTCCGTCTCACTGATCCCCAGAATGTCGGAAAACAAAGCAGCTTCCTGTTTACGGACGGGATTATCCTCTGGCCTCCAGTTTCCATAAAACGTCATATAATGAACCTTCCATCCGTCCTCTACCAGTTGTCGGACGGTACCGCTGAATGCAACGGCATCATCATCGTGCGCTGTAATGATAAGTGCGGTTTTGTTGCTAACTGCTTTGAGGAAAGAATCAGAGGGATATGTCTCTTCACCCTTTAGTCCGGACAACCAGAAAAGATGAACAATAAAACCAGTGCAGGTAATGACAAGACATACCGCCAGAAAACGCAGGATTTTATTTCTCATAGGGAAATATGGTTGGTTTCAGGTTTGTGAATTGCAGGTAGATGTATTACGCAGAATTTCTGGGGATATTGTCGTTCATTGATGCATCGTGAACACCCATGGTTTAAGGCAGTTAAAAATCTTGCCTTAACAATATGGTTGTACGATGACCTTCAAGTCTTCATCTTTGCCATATGCAGCTCAAACTTACCAGCAGATTCACTCCATCAGGCGATCAGCCAGCAGCCATTGATCAGCTCGTTCAGGGAGTAGAACGGGGAGATCAGTATCAGGTGCTGTTGGGTGTAACAGGATCTGGTAAGACATACACCATCGCGAATGTTCTGGAGCGCACTCAGAGACCGGCATTGATTCTGAGTCATAATAAAACCCTTGCTGCACAGCTATATTCCGAGTTTCGCGAGTTCTTTCCCGAGAACCTGGTCGAGTACTTTGTTTCGTACTACGACTATTACCAGCCCGAGGCTTATCTGCCCGTTACCAATACATACATTGAAAAGGACCTTAGCATCAATCAGGAAATTGAAAAGCTGCGGCTCAGCGCAACCAGTGCATTGCTCAGTGGACGTCGTGATGTAATTGTCGTGGCTAGTATTTCATGCATTTACGGTATTGGTAATCCTGTTGAGTTTCACAAAAGTGTAATCAGCATCAAACGCGGTCAAAAGATCAGCAGGCAGGCATTGTTATATAAGCTTGTCGAGAGTTTGTACAGTCGTGCCCATGCCGAACTTGAGCGCGGAATGTTCCGTGTGAAGGGAGATACAGTAGATATTTTTCTGGCTTATGCTGATCATGCGGTGCGGGTTACTTTTTTTGGCGACGAGATTGAATCGATACAAACCATACATCCTGAAACGGCGAAGAAGATTATGTCGTTTGAGGAAATCAATATCTATCCTGCCAACCTGTTTGTCACCAGCCGGGAAACCATGAACCAGGCCATGTGGGAGATTCAGCAGGACATGGTTGTTCAGACCGATGCCTTTAAGCGTCAGGGTAAGCACATGGAAGCCAAGCGCCTGGAAGAAAGGGTTAACTACGACCTTGAGATGATGAAAGAACTTGGCTACTGCAATGGCATCGAAAATTACTCGAGGTATTTCGACCGTCGCACGGTAGGACAGCGCCCATTCTGTCTGCTCGATTATTTTCCCAAGGATTTTCTGATGATCATCGATGAAAGTCACGTTACCGTGCCACAGGTGGGCGCCATGTATGGTGGCGACAGGTCGCGAAAAGTGAATCTCGTCGATTATGGATTTCGCCTGGCGGCCGCTATGGATAATCGTCCGCTGACTTTTGAAGAATGGGAAGGTATGCAGCACCAGGTTATCTATGTAAGCGCCACACCCGCCGACTATGAATTGGCCAAATCAGAAGGAGTCGTAGTTGAGCAGGTTGTTCGTCCGACGGGACTTCTCGATCCTGTGATCGAGATAAGACCATCTCTCAATCAGATTGACGACCTGATCGGAGAGATTCAGGAAACGATAGCGAGAAAGGAAAGGGTGCTGGTAACCACACTGACCAAGCGTATGGCAGAAGAGCTATCCCGATACCTGACGAACATCAATGTTTCGTGCACTTATATACACAGCGAGGTCGATACACTCGACAGGATTGAGATCCTGAGGAATCTGCGATCAGGGAAGTTCGATGTGCTGGTTGGAGTTAACCTCCTGCGGGAAGGACTTGATTTGCCGGAAGTTTCACTGGTGGCGATAATGGACGCAGACAAGGAAGGATTCTTACGCAGTCATCGTTCGCTCACACAGACAGCGGGTCGTGCTGCGCGAAACCTTAACGGACGTGTGATAATGTATGCAGACACCATCACGAAGAGTATGCAGCAAACCATTGATGAGACGCAGAGAAGGCGGGAGAAACAACTTCGGTATAACGAAGAACATGGTATTGTGCCGCAACAGATTGTCAAGAAGAATACCACCATATTTGAGCAGAGTGGCCTCATAGAAGACCGAACCACGCGTAACTATTATGTAGAGCCGGGAGAGGCGCCTACGCTGGCCGCTGATCCGGTGATACAGGAGATGAGCATAGAACAGCTCGAGAAGACCATTGCCCAGACCAGGAAAGCCATGGAGAAAGCCTCACAGGCCACAGAATATCTGGAGGCTGCAAGACTCAGGGACGAGATGTTTGCGCTGGAAACGCTTTTAACTTCTAAAAAAGACAACTGAGTTTCTCTGACAGACAATCCTTGTTAGCAGGTAAGCGAAAAACTTCAAAACGACTCAACCTTTTTCTATCGCCACGGAACATAAGTCCACAGCCACAATAAAGCGCTTTTCAAAATTGCCATTCTCACATTGATTCATTGACCCATTGACTCATTGACTCATTCACCTATTCCCCCATTGACCCACTCTGGCACGAAGTTGGACTGACTACATTTGCATAGAAACAAATCAGTATGAAACATCTTGCGATATTGCTCATTTGCGTTTCAGCGCTTTTCATGGTGCAGTGCAAAAACGGAAAACAAACTGCTTCGGTTGAAGGAGATACCCAACAAACTGAAAAAATGATCAGACCGGTTAACGTGATTGCAACCTACGAATGGCCCGGAAATACCAGTCCGTTTAAAGTTCTGCAAAGCACCTGTGTTGGGGATGTGCTGAGTGTAGTGGTTGAGTATAGCGGTGGTTGTGAGACTCACGACTGGACAATGAATACCAACCGCGTTTGGATGAAATCGCTGCCTCCTAAGATTAACCTGTTTCTCGAACATGACAACCATGGAGACAATTGTCGCGCATTGATTCAGGACACCCTGTTGTTTGATGTTACGAACCTGAGATACCCTCAGGGAAAACAGGCAAATTTTATCCTGAACAACGACCCGACCCGGGTTATCGAATACAAATACTGATAGCAGTTTAGCAGCTGACCAAGGGCCATTACTGATAATGAACCTTTTGCAACTGACAAGTGGGCAACCTGCTGATGAAAATGCTGTGAATAAGTGACCTTTTCCAGTGCTGATCCAATCCCCTTAGGGCCCTTCAATGACTGTACTTTTGGCCGTCATTCGCGACGGATTTTTTCATGCAGCAAATTCTATCTTGTGAACTGTGGTTACAGGTGACTCTGGGTGTCTTTGTCACGACCTGGCTCATTCAGCTTATCTACATTCTTCATTTCTTCGGAAAGATTTCCGGTCGTAAGGCCATCGAAAATTCAGGCGGGAAAGAATTGCCTGTATCTGTCATTATTTGTGCACGCAACGAGGAGAAAAACCTCCGCGAGCACATTCCTGTACTGATGGAACAGGATTACCCTGAGTTCGAGGTTATAGTAGTAAACGACAGCAGTTGGGACGACACAGATGCCATCCTGAATGCATTTCATGTGCATTATCCGAACCTACGAATCGTGACGCTGGATGAGGAAAAGCAGAATCTTCAGGGCAAGAAGTTCGCACTGACATTGGGTATCAAGGCCGCCAAGTACGATACCATCCTGCTCACAGACGCGGATTGTGTGCCAGCCT
>JBEAZL010000357.1:0-16428 GCA_041170085.1 Bacteroidota bacterium | reverse complement strand
GTAGCAGGGTTGGGGAGGGTAAGGGTGATCGAACCGGCGCTGACATTGCAAATGATTACCTGATCGGCATCCGTCGCCAGGTAAACCTGCGGACCCGCCAATACCTGCACAGCGGCACTATATGAACCCTGCACATGCAGTGAGCTGGATGGCGTGGTGGTGCCAATACCGATATCTTCCGTGTTATTGAAAACACGTCCTGGCTCCTCCTGCCATGTGCCTTCAATCACAGGCTCCAGATCAACAGAAATGGTCTGTCCCTGTTGTTCAATTTCGAGTACCGTTCCGTTTCCTGAAAGTTCAGCAGACGTGATGAGTTCATTTGTGGAATCTGCATCTGCGTCGTTCAGCGGTATAACCACTTCGAATGTATTTCCACCTTCGGTAATGGTGAGATTGCCATTCTGCTGGTCAATATTGACGGATTCAATCAGTTCGTTGGTAACATCGCCATCTTGTTCTTCAACTGGTCCGGATGAGGCCGCAAACAGGGCGTAGGGAACCGAAAGGAGTTGTGACTCGCCAATCAGTTCAAAGCCTGAGCTGCCCGGGTAGTCAATCTCTACGCGCAAAAAATGATCGCCTGATCCCCAGTTGATATCTGAAAAGGAGGTCACAGCGCCATTACCTGTGATAACCCCCTGCCCGATGACGAGATTGATCAGTCCGTAGTCATTGCTGGTAGTGCTGTGAACCTCTTCGTACTCGAGGATACTTGATGCATCAATTATCCCCAGCTTTACACTGAGTGCAGTGTTGATGAGTTCATCGCCATCGCTTTGTCTCGCAATAGCCTGATAGCTTATTCCCTGAGGTATCTGTGCTGTTGCTGTGAAACAAATCAGCAATAGGGCAAGGACTGAAATTCCTGACAATCTGAACATAAACATAGGGCGGATAATATGGATAAAGGTACCATGGGATAACCACCTCCCCACACCCCATGTTCTATTTTTTTTCATCCGTGAATGTGGATGAGGGCCCAAAAAAATCAATAGGTTAAATCGAGGGGTGTGTCCTGAAACGCCGGACACCAGATACTGTCCACGATCAGGGTATCAGCTTCAATGGTGGTAATCTGCTGAACATATTTCAACCACGTATCTCCGTACAACCTGCAGGTAAATGTGGTATCGGTATCACTTCCGGTGAAAATCTTCCAATCTTCGTTGCAGCATGTGCAGTCGAATTGGGCGTCATCGTATCGGAAGGAGAATTGATCTGATGGATTGGCGGAGGCTGTATTGCTGATATGCACAGTTACAAATGCTTCGGGATACAGAGACGAATGAAGCGTATACACATCGCCGGATTCTACCGCAGAGACGCTCAGGTCAAGCTGGCGACTGATGTATTGTTCTTTGTCAATGAGCAATCGGAGTCCTGCGATGTTTTCTCTGGCCCAGGTCAGGTTGTAGCCACCATCAGGGGCAGTCAGAGTTTCTGCCGCCTCGGAATAGATAGCACTGAAAACACCATTTTCTACCACCTGTTGTCTGACCTCTACATGAGCTCCCGACAAAGGCTCACCGCTTCTCGCATTCAGAATCTTGCCCTGTATGGTGAAGTTCAGCGATTCCTCCTTGCGGCAGGAGCCTAATGCAAAAACAAAAATGATCGTGAGCAAGATCGAAGACCTTGTAATATGCTTACCCATGTTTACGGAATAGCCAGTGTTTTGTAATAATCGTAGACGGCCAGTATTTTTCTGACGAAGTGAAATGGTTCCTGTGCACGGCAATATCCGTGCTTCACTCCGTCCATCATATAATATTCGGCCTGGGTTTTCAGCAACAGGCAATCACCGACGTTCTGCTCCCAAAGCGTGTCGGCCTTTCCAAGAGATCTGGCAATTACCTGTGCATCCAAAACGTGACCCGGACCAATATTGTAGCTTGCTAATACAAACTTCACACGCTCATCTTTGTTCGGCACCCTGTCTCGCCACATACGGTCGAGATATCGGATATACTTTACTCCCGCCCGGATATTACCCTCTTCCACGTCACTGGTGTCGCTTCCGAACCTGACCGCAGTTTCCGGCATCATCTGCATCAGGCCGAAGGCTCCGGACCACGACCTCGCATGAGGGTTGAAGCGACTTTCCTGATATACCAGAGCTGCCAGCATTTTCCAGTCCCACCCGATTTCGGGAGCGTATAATCTGAAGAGTGAATCATACACACTGATTTGAGAGCCACTGATATTGGGTAAACTGAAGGTGCCACGGTACGAAAGACTTTCCTGTTCATTGCCGAAATACTTGCGGTATGTGCGTTTCAGCAGTTTTTCAGTCTTTTCTTCTTTCAGCCAGGCATTGACTGCGGCAATCAATCCGGTTGCATTGGAGCGCATGGCCCAGCCTATTTCCTGAGGTCCCGTTACGGGCAAACTCATGTCAAGTGCCGGGTAATCTGCCCTGAGTATGGCCGAGAGATTTTCGTCCGTGATGGTCGCTTCCAGTTGTCCCTGATCGGTGAGCCTCACGAGGTCTTCTGTGCTCATCTTGCCCGGCGCTTCTCTGATGTCGAGGCTCTTGCCGGTTTTTTGCTCAATTTGTTTGAGGTTCTGGTAAAACGAGGAATAGCGATGAACCCAGATCGGCTTCCTGTCTAGTTGGGTGGAATCCTTGATGAAAGATGCCATGGCAACAGAATCCTGTCCGGGCATACGCTGAACGAGTATCTGACTTGTCGAATACAGGGGATCTGAAAATGCCGCGTACTCTTTTCGCTCGGGCAGTATGGCAAGATTGCTGGCTATCAGGTCACCTTCCCCGGTGTTAAGCAGGGTAAACATCTGGTTCACATCATCCAGTATTCGCAACTCCAGTTTTACCCCGATGTGTTTGGCAAAGGCCCTGACCATCTCGTAGTCAAAACCCCGGTTTGAACCCCGGTATTGATAGTAGGTGGTGGCACTGTTTTCTGTAATCAGCACCAGTTTCCCACGCTTTACAATACTGTCCAGATCAAAATCAATCGGCTCGGGAATATGGAAACCGTCGTCCCTGATCTGATTCTGACATCCTGAAGAAGCGAAAAGCACAGCGGCCAGCAGCAAGCCGGCGGCAATACTCCAAATACTCCATATGCGCAATTTCAGCGTTAACATCAGATCTTGCAGCCGAAATCTCGCTGCCGGACAGGGATTGATGTGTGAATATAGTGAAAATAATTCAAATCACCAAGCGGTTCGCCGCGCAGTGAAAGGAAGGCAGAAAGAAGGAGATTGAAAATTCTTACTTGAGTACGAACTTTTCCGTCTTGTTGTCGAAGCTCAGATAGTACTCACCCTTTTCCATGCTGCTGGTACTCAGGTTGTTACCAAATCCTCTTTTGAGAATCTGACCGTAGGCATTGTACAGTTCGTATCCTGTTTCAGATGTGAAATCGATGGTAGCATTCTTCTTGTTGAGGGAATATGAAACCGTTGGAACGGCCGACTGAACCTCGGCAACAGGGCTCTTGCGGAGGTTGCCCTCGTAGCTCTTCTGCACTACACGAAACTTATTCAGTCCGCTGGTGAGGATTACCTGAAACTGGTAGTTGTTCTTGATACTGGTTCCATTGCCCATTACTTCACCCAGATTTACCCACTTGTTCCATTTGAACTGCTGAACAATGTATGGAACCTTACCAACCTCACTGGTTGTTTCCCATGTGAGCAGCCCTTCCTGCGTGCATTCAATGCGTGTACACTCAAAGGTTGGCTGAGATTCAAGTGCGCCGGGGTTGAGAATTCTTGGTGTACAACCGTCCTTGTGCTTCAGCGTAACTGAAACGGCGTCACCCAGTTTAAAGCCGTATATCGAGAGGTCGATTTCAAATGCCTGAGAGTTGATTTCATCAGTGCTGATCTGACCGTTCACAGTAACCTCGTACACGCAAAAGCCAACGCCTTCACTGCCTACAGTATTGATCACATAAATGTTGCGCTGCTGATAAGTTCCCTCCATGACAAGGCTGCCTGCTGATGCAGATATGCACAGTGCCAGCATGGCAATGAGAGAAGTAAAAAGTCGTTTCATACCGTCCGGTTTAGCAAGGAATGGTTTCAAAAATAACTTATTTAGGTACGTTTTGGTTAAACGGATGCAAAACTACTGATTTTATCACGGACTGCCAAGACCAGCTCCGGGAAGAACCTGTCGAAAGACCCGCGTATCAGGATATCCTGTTCGGAAATCACGGCCGGACCCCTCAGGAGGGGTTCCCCACGGGTAATTCTTCTCGACATCCCCCTGAAAGCCATGCTGATACCTTCGTGGGTAGCATAGCCGGAGAGCCAGTCTCCTTTGCTCATATGCTCCAGAATATAGGCAGCCTTCTCAGGTAGTATCGACTTATAATCATGAAGAATATCGTAGCTGTCGCGGGCAAAGTCCTGTAAGGGTGTATCGTGAAAATCCTGCCATCTGGTGGCCAGAACATGATCGTACATCAGATCTATAGCCACGGGCGACCACAGCTGGAATTCGTGCCTGATCAAAGCGCGAAGCGCAAGGTTTACCTCGTGGCCATCAGTGAAGCCATCAATAAAGCGGTGAACCACAATGCCTTGCTGAACATTCGCCGGAAAATGCCCGTAGTCGTTCCCGCGGATATGATCCGCAATGAATTGCCCGACCAGCATTTCCTCCTGGCCAAACGATAAATATGCATGGGCGAGATAGTTCATCGGGTATGCCTGGCTACCAGTCGTACGCCATTATTTCCTGTGGTGTATTGACTCTTTGTATCCAACCCGGTAAAGGTACTTTTGTTTCCGATGGGATTGAACAACCGGCAACTGATGTATTGGGCATCTCAGGTTATGGGATGGGGGCTCTTTGTACTCGGCAACATCATCACAGCCTCTCTCACCAGTCAGGACCTGGAACTTACCTGGGTGGTATCGGCCTTCATTTTCGTGACCGGCATACTGACAACCCATGGATTCAGGTACCTGTTTCACCGGTGGCAATGGAAGCGACTTCAGCTCGGACCACTGATCATCAGGGTTCTTATTTCTGTGCCGGCGCTCAGCCTGGTATTCACCTTTGTAAATACCATTCTGGTGGATATCTGGCTCGGAAGGTTGCCACTGGAAGAGTTCAGACTGGGTTCTTTTCTGCAGAACAGTCTGAATTTTTCTGCCCTCTTCCTGTTGTGGAGCATTATTTATTTCGCTGTTCAGACTTTCAGGAACTGGAAGAATGAGGAAATCCAGAATCTGGAACTGAGGGCATCCAAGACTGAGATAGAGCTGAACAGTTTTAAGGCCCAGATGAATCCCCACTTCATGTTCAATTCACTGAACAGCATCCGGGCACTCATTGATGAAGACCCTGAAAAGGCCAAGTTTGCCATTACAACGCTCAGCGGAATCCTGCGCAATAACCTTATGCTGGGCAAGAAACCAGTGGTACCACTTCGCGACGAGCTTGACCTCGTGAACAAATATCTGTCGCTTGAAAAGATCAGGTTTGAAGAACGCCTACATATAGAGATGGACGTTGCTCCTGAGTGTTTCGCCAGCGAGATACCCGTTTTCATGCTTCAAACCATCGTTGAAAATGGCATTAAGCATGGCATCAGTCGCGAAACAGCTGGTGGTACGCTGAGTATCCGCATTGTGCCCGAGGGAGAACATTTGAAAATAACTGTTCAGAACACCGGTCAGTTTTTACCCGAGCCTGGCAGGGAGGGCATTGGTATAGCCAATACCCACAAGCGCCTTGAACTGCTCTACGGTCAAAGCGCCTCTTTCTCTATCGTTCCCCAATCGGGAATTGTGACCGCCATTCTGATTATTCCTAATAGAAAATACCAATGAGAACACTGATTGTAGATGATGAGCGTCTGGCCAGAAAGGAATTGGCCGGATTATTAAAGAACTTCCCTGAGATCGAGATTATCGGAGAATGTGCCAACTCAGATGAGGCTCTCGATGCGATCAGCAATCAACGTCCGGAGCTTGTATTTCTGGATATTCAGATGCCGGGACGCAACGGTTTCGAGATGCTCGAAGAGCTGGATTACGTTCCCAGAATAATTTTCGTAACAGCCTTCGATGAATATGCCTTGAAGGCATTTGAAGTGAATGCACTCGACTATCTGCTGAAGCCGGTTGAAGAAGACAGACTGGCTGAAGCCATCCAGAAAGTGATGAATTTGCGGCAGCAAAATCTTGCAGAAGGAAGCGGTGCTTTTCATGATTTTTCAGGACAACGTCTCGGACAAAATGACCAGATATTTCTGAAAGATGGCGAGAAGTGTTGGTTCGTCAGTCTGAATGAAGTGAGGCTATTCGAATCGGAAGGGAACTACGTCAGGGTATTTTTTCAGCAGTACAAACCGCTTATTCTGAAATCGCTGAATAACCTTGAAGACAAACTGGATCAGACTTTTTTCCGCGTGAACAGGAAGCACATTGTCAACCTGAGGTGGGTACAAAGCGTCGAGAACTGGTTTAACGGTGGCTTGAGGCTGACCCTGAAGGATGGAACACAGGTCGAGGTTTCAAGAAGACAGAGTGCAAAATTCAAAGACCTGATGAGTTTGTGATTGGGCCTCAGACACGGAGTCCAATGATCATCACGTCATCAATCTGATCAAGGTCTCCTTTCCAGTCGTTGAACTTATTGCGAAGGAATGAACGCTGTTCATCCATGCTCATATGCTTGCACGATTTCAGCCATTCCATGAGTCCTTTCTTCTTGAGTTTCTTGCCAAGTGGTCCTCCGAACTGATCGGTGAGACCATCTGAAAACATGTAGATGCAATCTCCCTCATTCAGCTGAATTTCCTTTTCAGTGAAGTCCTCAGTGCTCCTCAGCAATGAACCACCTATCGGCGATCGGTCTCCGCGCAGCTCTGTGAGTTCACCTGCGGTGAAAATAAATACCGGACGATTTGCGCTTGAAACTCTGAGAACACGCGTTCGTGTGTTGTACTCCAGGAAACTTACGTCCATTCCATCCTCGACCGAGAACACTCCTGCTTTCCTGCTCAACAGGTTTTTCATTCGGGTGTCGAGATGCTTGAGAAACTGTCCCGGAGAACGGACGTCTTTAAGCTGTTTTACCTCTGTCATCAATGTGTTTCCGATGAGCGACATAAATGCCCCCGGCACACCATGTCCGGTGCAGTCTGCACAAGCGACAAGAACATTTTCTCCGCTGTGATCCATCCAGTAGAAATCTCCACTTACGATTTCACAAGGTTTGTGATAGACAAAAGACTCTTTGAAATAGTGGTTGAGGTCTTCCGGCTCCGGAAGTATGGCTTTCTGGATGTTCTTTGCGTATTGAATGGACGCGGTAATGTCTCTGTTCCGAAGTTCTACCAGTTCCTTTTGTTCAACCACTTCCTTTGTGCGAACATCCAGTTCACGTTTCAGATATTCCTGATTGGCCTTGAGAAATTTTTCCCTTCTTCTCACGAAGAATACGGTTGTTCCCGCTATGAATGCGAGACACAGTAATACAAACCAGGCCTCTTGCCAGAAAGGACGAGCAATCGAGAGACGTATTTCTTTGATCAAAGTGCCGCCGTATCCGTCGCTGTTAAACACTTTGACCTTGAAGACATAATCTCCGGCGTCAAGTCGGCTGTAAATGACTTTGCCGTCTTGTACAGGTTCGCTCCAGTCCAGATCATAACCTTCAAGGAAGTACTGATACGTCACCTCTTCGGGTTTGCGAAGCGAGATTCCGATAAAGCTGAATTCAACTTTATACACACCTGATCCAAGTGAAATCTTGTCGGCTACAGCATAGGTGCTGTCAGAAATAATCACTGAAGTGAAGGATAAAACAGGCTCAATGGTATTCGGTGTATCCTTCAGATGATCGTATCTGAGTATGCCGTTCTGCGTTCCGAACAGGATGGTTCCATCCGGAATGGCAATAGCAGATAGTTCGAGAAAGTCCGTTTCGCCATATGATGAGGGATGGAAAATGGTACATTGATTATTCTCCGGATGGATCCTGGACAGAGCACCACGGTGCCCCACCCAGATGCGGTTCTGGTGACCACAAACGATGCTGTGGCAATAGTCGCTGTATAATCCCACCGTGCGATCAATAACCGAAGTGCTCATATCTGCGCTTATGCGGATAATTCCGGATCCATTGGTTCCGCACCAGATGTTATTTTGTCTGTCTTCGGCAAAGCACCTGAGGTCAAGGGTGCCTTCAAGTCCTGGTATGCTGAACGTATGAAGCTTACCGGCTTGCAGGTAGCCAATTTCCTTACTGCTCGTTCCGATCCATGTTCGGTTTTGTGTGTCGGTGAATAATGCCCGGACTACGTTGTGAGGAAGCCCTGACTGAATTGACAGATGTTGTTCGATGGCATTGTTTCGGATGATATAAATTCCAAAGTCAGTAGCAACCATCACACCCGAGCCGTCACCAATGATTTGATTTACTTTTTGATTCAGTTTGTCTTCTGCCAGAGGAAAGCGTTTGGCCATGTTGCTGCCCGCCGGAATCTGCCACAGTCCACTTCCGGCAGTTCCAAACCATATAGAACCATCCTGAGCCGTGTGGATAGAACTGATGATGTCAGCCGGTATTCCCTGCTTAGCACCCAACTTGGTATGCACCTGATTGGGGTTAAAACTGCTGATTGAAATGACGCCATTCTTGCCATGAAGAAGGTTTTCTCCCATGTATGAAAGTGAGTACACGGCGGACGAATCGGCTGTTTCAGAGCGATACTCTGAAAAATAATCATCCTGAATTTTAGCAAGTCCTTTTCCTTTGGTACCAATCCATGTATTCTTTTCACGGTCTCTGAAACTGGTCTGAACACTCTGGGTGCCGAGTAGATCTTCTTCATTGAAATCCGTGACTTTATGATAAGAGCCACCGCTGAATTCAGACAATTGTACAAGTCCGGCGTTATTGGTGCTGATCCAAAGGCTATTGTCCGAGTCCTCCGTGATCTGGTTGATCATCATTGTACCCAGATCAATTTCATCGGCATATACCGGCTGTGCGAGTGCTTGTCCATCTGAAGGATTCAGGTTGTATATACCGGCATCCTCGGTTCCAATGATAAGTTGACCGTTGCTGCTGATGGTGATGGCTGAAATACGCGTGACAGGAATACCTTCGGTAAGCGTACCAGTAAAGGTGCCATTTGAACTTATTTCACCACGCAGCAATCCAATGTCTGTTCCCAGCCATATGGTATTACCTGTTACACATACTGAGTAATAAGTATAGGAATCATCCTCGTTGGGGATGTGAACGGGTTGGTTGTTATTTCCGATAATGATGATGCCGTCGTTCTGACTCAGCACCAGAACATGGCCGTTCTTCAGTTCTGTGATTGCATTGATTCTTGCTTTGGTGATGGCTTCCAGACGTTGCGGTGTGAAAGTGCCATTGGAGAATAATGTGATGCTGCCGTCATTGTGCCCTAACCAGAGTGAATCGGCCGAGGCGGTGTAACTGCATGTGATGAAGTTCTGACTGAGTCCATGCTCTGTTGTCTTCATCTCGAATTTCTTGCCATCAAACAGATACAGACCTTCTCCGGTGCCAACGATCAATCTTCCATATTGGTCCTGGGCAATCGAATAAATAAAGCGGTCTTTGATTCCCTCCTGTTCGCGGAAGAACTGAAACTTGTACGACTGACCAGATGCTGAATAGCACAGGACAAGGAAGGTGGATATGACTGCGATCAGGCGCAAGGCGAGACAATTACTTCTTGGCGGAAATTTTCATCTTGCCTTTGGGTGAGTGAAGTCCCCCAAGCGGAATGGTGTAGAAGGGAAGGAGTTCTCCATACTGGTTGGTGATGTAGAATACAACGTTGTTGTTATTCACCGGAGATGATCCTGTTCTCAAAAACTGCACATCAAGCGACTTTCCCTTCTCAGCCTCTGTTACTTTATACATACTCTGTGCCCATGTATTGTCGCCCGATGTGGTCATGGCTGTGCCAATGGTAACAGAAGAAAAAAGCCTTATTTGTCCGTCTCCGTCCCAATCGAAATTATTTTGCATAATGGACACTACCCTGTCGTCGATATAGGGATATACATGACTGGTTTGCCCTGCTTCACCATGAAGGCGGAAGCTGTATTCAAATGTGAACGCATTGCCACCTTCCACCGGTATGTTGGAATCTGGCTTCGTTGACATGAAATACCTGTAAAGGTTTCCATCATCTCCTTTAATCCCTTCACAAATTAGCTTGAAGATGTATCCGCCGTATGTCTGAGACAGTTCTCCTTCCACCGGATTGAAGGGGCCGAAAGTGTACCAGTTGTTGTCATATTTTGCATCAACCCCGAATGTTTTTGTACCCAGCAGGTTGCCGCTGGCATAGTTGCCCTTGGGATGTGTTGACCTGGCTTCAGCATCCGAAATACAACCGGACCCTCCATAAACAGAATAGCGCATCATAGAGTTGAATCCCATGTTCGATTCGTCGTGGGTTCCTCCGCAATCAGGATCAAACACCTTCAGGTAAACCGGCGATTTGTAATCTGCCGGAACCAGAAAGAAGAATACCTGACAATAGTCGTCATCTCCCCATTTGGTGTCAGCCTGCTTCGCAAACGTTACCAGAAAGGGTATGTTCTCTTCAACTGCCGGCACCTGTTGTGCCGACAGCGTATTGAAAAGAAGCAAAAGAACTGCGGCGAGTATTATTTTGATCTTGTCCATTGCGATTGATCCTTGCCCGGGAACAGAATGATGAATTCTACCCTGCGGTTTTGCTTACGTCCTTCTTCCTGCTCATTGCTGACCATTGGTCTTGACTCACCGAAACCACGCTTCAGGAGACGTGTAGGGTCTATGCCGCGGCTGGTGAAGTAATTGCGTACAGATTCAGCCCTTCGCTCACTGAGTTCCTGATTGTAATCATCAGTACCCTGACTGCATGTATGAGCATTGACACGCAGAATGAAGTCCTCTTCCAGAATCAGCATGGCTGCGATATAATCCAGCACTCGCTTCGATTCTTCCTTGATTTCAGCGCTGTTGTATTCAAACTTGATATCGCTGAGCTTAGAGAATTCAATATTGAGCGCCTCGGCATTCTTTTCTCCGAGGTATCGACCGGTTCTCACCGCCATCGAAGCAACCTCAATCTGTTCAAAGGCCTGGATGTGCGCCGGATACTGATTGAATCCCAGGATGTTTGCGAGCTGATTTTCGAGGTCACTTGCTCTGTGAGACGCACCAGTTACGTAGGTGAACTTTCCGTCTTTTTCCATCTCGATGATATCCTGCTCAATCTGACTGAAGCGGGGATCATTGAACGGGATGCGCTCCTGGCTTTCTGCAATCACGATGTGATAAAGGGTCTGGTCATTGTTTGCCTCTGATGTTGTGGCTTCATGCTGCATTGAAAGTGACTGTCCGCCATTTGTGGCTGGCTGGGTCTGAGCGTTTTCCTCACCTGACTCATTTGACGATTTTTCACCCGTCAATGATTTGTCATCAGCAGAGTTCGCTTTGGCTTCATCACCTGAAACGGTTGTTGTATTCGCCTGTAATGAATCTGTTCGATCCTGCTTACTGAAGGCCTTTTGTTCATTCAGCTGTTGCACATTGTCGAAGCGCTCGAATTGGCCCTGATTCCATTGTACTGCTTTTCCGGGCATGATTCCATACTGATTCAGGATTTCCTGAGTTGCGAGCAGTTCTTCCGGATTGGTTGCTGAGCCGGCCAGAATCATGGTTTCTCCGGTTGACGGGTCAGTGGTCTGGAAAATCTGGACCTTATTTCCGATCTTCTGCATCTGCTCTGCAGAAGGCATGTTGTCTAGCTGAACAAAATATCCGGGAAGGGTCTGTTGGGTAAATGTCTTTTTAGGAAGTGTTGTCGCAGTTGCTGATTTTTTCAGGCTTTCGGGTGTAACAACGATGAATTTTTTGCCGTCGTTCTCAACAATCTCAAGATCCGAAAGTCCTTGTTTTTCGAGGTCTTTGAATATTGGTGTAATCAGATCTATAGAGCTGGTTGTAGCTGTTGTGTAGTAGTACACTCCATCTCTTTTCACCTCTGAAACTTTGTACTTGCTGCCTTCCTTCAGGAAGCTGTTCTTGTCTGTGGCCAATGTTCCCTTCTTCAGAAGAATCCTGAACTCCCGGTCTTCTTCTTCGCCAAACTCATCATAAGTGGCCGATTCCGCTGCTTCGATGAACTGTTCACCTGTCATCAGGGTGTTCAGTTCATTGCCACTGTAATTGGCAATCTCAGCATTCTCGTATCCTCTTTGAATATGTTCTTCAAAGATTACCTGGCATTGCTCGTATGACGGAGCTGATGCTATGGCATAAGCGTATCCATTTGGTATGGCTATTTCCCGAATGGTCCCTTTTGCCTTTTTGAAGAACGGGTCTGTTGTCGCAAGCTGTATCGGTGATCGGTGCAGAACAACATAGTATTCGCTGGCCGGATCGTTGTTTTGAGAACCGGCTTCTCCGGCTACAGAAGATGCACCTGCAGATGGGTTGTTAACGCTGTCTGTTTGTGTCTGATGGGTTGCTGATGCATTGGAGTTAAGTTCATTCACTCCTGCTCCGCTCTGAGCGTCAGCATTGGCTGATCTGTTACCGGGATTACTGTTGTTGACATCCCCGGAATCTCCGGCATCTGCAAGGTTGGCAGTTTGGTTATGGGAAGTTGATCCCTCTTTTGAGGTTGTATTTCCTGTGCTGGCGTCTGTGGTTGTGTTTGTCGCTGTTGTCGATGCCGTTTGATTGTCAGCATTGGTCGCACCGGATACGGGGATGAATTTTTCTCCGTCGTATTGAGCCACGGTGGCTTGCTGATTGTTTTCAAGTATCTGGGTAAATGCGGGGGCAATGCTCTCATAAGAGGTTTCTGCTTCTGCGGTATATACCCATCCATCCTGCATCTTGTATGCCCTTATCTTATCTGTTCTGGTAGAGAACAGTTTATCGTCTGCGTTCAGTGGTTTAATTGATGTAGCAATGATCACCTGATAGCTGTTCTTCATTTCACGGCTCAGTTCACTGCCAGGGGTTATGATCTGCACCGGTGTTCTCAAAGTGCTTTGATTCAGCGGGAGAAGCAGGTTGTGATCCATACGCTCTATGCGGGCAGTTGGGATACCGTCCTTTGCCGCCTCATTGAATTCTTCATAAAGTTCAAAGGGTGTTGTAACAGGTCCGTTGACATAAGCATATCCATCCGGTGTTTTCAGCTCGGTTACTTCCAGATCAGTGTTTTTGAATACCGGATCGCTCGAAGGAAGTGGCTGAGAAGATTCCTTGAGTACGAGATAGTATGGAGAGAGATTACGGTTATCAGCCGTCTTGCGTATCTCGTATTTTCCCTGAATGCTGATCATGTTCACCTGAACATATTCACTTTCTTTTTCGCGCTGAAGAATTTCTGCGATTTCCTGTGGATTATCAGCTACATATACTTTTTTATAGGTGCACACTGAACTGCGAATGCCATCCTTGTTCACCCGGCTGAATGCTCCGCATACTACTTCGTGCCAGCCTGATTGTTTGAATGTTACAGACACTTCAGGGCCTGAGAATTTAATGGAATCGTCAATGACCCAGTAGTACTCGTCAACGTCAAATGAATAGATATCGGTTCCATCTGCTTTGTATGTGATCAGATCACCGTTCAATCCTCCGTCTGGTCCGTCGATATACGGACTGTCTGATCGCTTGACCATTACCTCACCCTGTGACACGGAATAGAATCTTGTCTGTGTCAGTGTATCAATGAGGTCGAGTGTTACCTGATAATATCCCTCGGTGGCATAGCAATGTTCGACAGTCTGTCCTCTTTTTACGGTGCCATCTCCAAGATGCCATTCAAAAGCTACAGGCAATGTGCTGTCGTACTGCAGGTTTTCATCTTCAAAATAATAGCAGAAAGATGCCTTTGTATTTTCGTTACAATCGATCAAAGCAGGGTTGTCGGAAAGGAAGGTAAAAACATCATCGTTCTGGCTGCTTCCACGGTTTGACGAAATGAAGCCTGTACTTCCGCCTCGGGATTCAACATATCCGAAGTCGTCAAAAGGTGTATTGACCGGGTAAGGAAGTTGAACTGGTTCAGAGTATTTATTCTTATCAGCATAGGTAAAGAAGATGTCAAACCCATCGCTGGAGTCGTATCCGTTACTTGAGAAGTAGAGTTTGCCACTTGCTGATATGAAAGGAAAGAGTTCGTCTCCACGGGTGTTGATAGTGTTACCCAGATTTATGGGCTGGCTCCACATTCCGTTTCTTCGGATGCACTTATAGATGTCTGCGCCCCCAATTCCTCCGGGCATGTTCGATGCGAAATAGATCACCGAATCATTGGCCGAAAGCGATGGGTGGGCCATATTGTACTGCTGGTTGCTGCTGTTGAAGGGAAATGCCTCGGTCTGCTTCCAGGCTCCATTGATATATTCGGCTTTGAATATTCCGAGTTTGAATTCCTTCTCCCGACGTTTTTTGGCGGCAGATTTAGGTTCAATGTTGGCCGTGTAATACATCACGGTTCCTTCGCGGTTAAATGTTGCCGGACCTTCATTCAGAAAGCCGGTAACTCCTTCAGAGAAAAGCACGGGATCAGCCCATTTTCCGTTAGGCTTCTTGCGACTGAAATAGATATCGGTGTAAAATCTTCCGAGTGTGTCCTCATCAGCCGACAATCTTTTTCGGGATCTGTTGGAAATGAAAATCACTCCGTCTCGGTAAGGAACCGCTGAGAACTCGGCATCTGCCGTGTTGAAGTCAACTGGTTCTACGCTGTATTCCTGTGCATGAAGCATGGGAATGTTGGCGAAAATGGTCGCCAACAAGATCAGTATTCTTGTTTTCATCAGGATGGATATTTCCCTTTCGGGTTTCATAGGGTGCCCCTTTATACTCTTATTGAAATCAAAGGGTTACAAATCGCATGGGTTGGATTGGCATTCCGCCTGCCCCGCCTGAAGTATCTTTGCTGAACTTATTGTAATTCATGACCTTAATCCGTTCAATATCAGGTATCAGAGGTACCATAGGAGGGGCGCCGGGCGAAGGCCTGACACCTTCTGACGTGGTGGCATATACAGCCGCTTTTTATCAAATGCTGCGTAATCGTTCGGGGCGTTCTCTGCACATCGTGGTGGGTCGCGACGCCCGCCCGTCGGGGCCGGTTATCAGCAGCCTGGTGAATGCGACCCTGGTTTCCATGGGGGCAAGGGTTACCGATCTTGGTCTTACCACGACACCCACAGTTGAAGTAGCCGTGACCATGGAAGGTGCCGACGGAGGGATCATTCTCACAGCCAGTCACAACCCGGTGCAATGGAACGCACTGAAATTGCTGAACGGCAGAGGTGAATTTATCTCAGCGGAAGATGGAGCTGAATTGCTTCGGATTGCGGCTGATGGTTCAGCTTCATACGCCGGAGTAACTGAACTTGGTACGATTGCTCATAAGGACTATCTGGAAATTCATCTCGATGAAATTCTGAAACTGCCTCTGGTGGATACAAATGCAATCCGGAATGCCGGATTCCGCATTGCCGTTGATGCTGTGAATTCAACGGGGGGCATCTACGTTCCTGCTCTTTTGCGCAAGCTGGGTGTGCAGGAGGTAGTTGAATTGTACTGCGAACCGCATGGACAATTCCCCCATAATCCGGAACCCCTTCCTGAACATCTGACTGAACTCTCAAAAACTGTCGCAGATAACAAATGTCATCTGGGCATTTCTGTTGATCCCGACGTAGACCGTCTTGCACTGGTCTGTGAAGATGGTAGCATGTTCGGTGAGGAATACACCCTTGTTGCCGTCGGCGATTACGTGCTTCAGCATAAAAAGGGACCGGCAGTTTCCAACTTGTCATCAACCATGGCCCTGAGAGATGTCGCCCATTCGCACGGGGTGGAATACTACAGCGCTGCGGTAGGAGAGGTGAATGTGGTAAGCAGGATGAAAGAAACCGGAGCAGTTATCGGAGGAGAGGGCAATGGTGGTGTCATCTATCCTGATGCTCATTACGGGCGGGATGCCCTGGTGGGCATTGCTCTGTTTTTATCTCACCTGGCTAAATCAGGTATGACTGCATCACAGTTGCGCAACAGCTATCCGTCTTATGTGATCTCCAAAAACAAGATCGAACTCGGGCCTGGAACGGATGTCGACAGCATCCTTGAGAAGGTGAAGGAATCCAATGCTCAGTACGAAATAAACACCATCGACGGGGTGCGTATAGATTTCGGGAAGGAATGGGTACACCTCAGGAAGAGCAATACCGAGCCCATTATACGTATCTATGCAGAGAGCAGTTCTGCTGCGAAGGCAGCTGAACTGGCAGGAAGAATCATGCAGGAAATCCAACAATTCGTTTAAATAGAACATGGTGCCTAAAGGTGAATTTCCACCTTTGACGCCCCAACTGACACATGAAAAGAGTATATCTGGATAACGCAGCAACCACGCC
>JBEAZL010000356.1:0-10980 GCA_041170085.1 Bacteroidota bacterium | reverse complement strand
CCAACCACACCATGCAACTCCAAAAAGGAGATTGTCTGTATCTCTTCTCCGACGGATATGTTGACCAGTTCGGTGGTCCTAACAACAAAAAATTCCTTCGCAAGCAATTCCGTATGTTGCTGCTTCAGATCAATCATCTTCCCATGGCCGAGCAGAAATGGCGCATGGCCGAAACGCTGGACCGCTGGCAGGGCAATGGCGAACAGGTCGACGATATCCTGGTGATGGGAATCAGGATTTAACGCTCCTAACTGAAGCAAATCTGTTTCACAAAAAAACGAACGCAAGAAGTTGTTGCGTCCCTTCTACAGCATGCGGGATCACAACTCAGCACTCTTTGATTTCAATAAAAAAGCCAGCCTTTTCAGACTGGCTTTGCTCATTCTATGTGTGTTGATCAGGATGCGAATACACCGCGATCCATCACCATGGTATCAATAGGATTAACACATAACACAGGAATCTGTGCCTCATTGGTGATTACCTGCTGCTCATAACTCTGATTAAAGATGCTCATGAAGCTTGAGTCGTAGAAATTCATGATACAGATGAGGTCTGCATCGATCGAAGCTGCGTATTTCAGGAGAGATTTCACAAATCCGTCTGACTTAGCCTCGGTAATTTCTACTTCGTAGCTGATGCCACGTTCACTCAGATACTCCTGAGCGAAAGTGATATTTCGCTGAAGCTGGTTCTTCAGAAACTCATCTGTTTCGCCCGGCGATACCAGATAAACCTGAGATCCGAAATAGCGAGCCATATCGCCCACCATGCTCAGCTTCTGTTTGGTCTCTTTGTGAAGATCGAGCGGCACAACAAGCTTCTGGTAGCCGTTGTCTCTGATGGCGCGTTCCTGACAGATGATGAACGGAACGGTGCTCTCGGTAACAATCTTGAGGGCACGGCTTCCGGTAATGAACTGCATGCCCCGAAGACCATGGGTTCCCATGATAATCAGGTTGGCATCGATTTCAGTCGCCACCTTGTCAATATCGTCGAATATGGAACCAATTCTCACCATGGTGGTGATTTCAAGACCTTTTTCCTGTCTTACACGGTCTTTCAGCGCTTCGAGCTTCAGACGTGCTTCCGAAATACCCTTCTTGCTATCGATTACATGCAGGGTATGTATCTCAGCGCCAATAACACGGGCCACAACCACAGCGTGTTCAATCGCTGTGTCAGCAACCTTGGTGAAGTCAGTAGGCACGAGTATACGTTTGTTTGTCAGTTGCATAAAACTCTTTTTTTGCAAATCTAAGTCATAGGTTTCTTTCCCGGATGACAGAGGTCAAGGCACAGACTGTCCAAAGTCATGTCAGTTCTGAATAAAATCGAGTACAGTCTGCTGAAACAATGCCGGGGAATCTGCATGCACCCAATGGCCGGCCGCAGGAATCGTCACAAGTTCGGCATCAGGGACCAGGGACTGAATTTCCGGCCAGTCTTCCGAACGGATATAATCTGATTTCTCTCCGCGAATGAAAAGCGAGGGCACCTGAATCTGGGGGCTATGCGGGATCGCAGCAGTCATATTGGCAATGTTAGCAGCCAGTGCCCTGACATTAAATCTCCAGGCCAGTTTACCCTGCTCCTTCCAGTAGAGGGACTTCATGATGAACTGAGTGGTAACCGGATCGCCAACACCTGCTGATACCAGCTCTTCTACCTGCCCGCGAGATGTAAAACCGGACAGATCAATAGGCAACAAGGTGTCGAAAATATGTTGGTGATGAGGTTTGTACTGACGTACACCGATATCTGCTATAATCAGCTTGTCAACCAGAAATTCATTGAGCTGGGCAAATCGCAAAGCCACCTTTCCTCCGAGGCTGTGACCGAGAATGGTTACACCCCTTAAGCCTTCAGCGGCAAGAGTGTCAAAAATATCAGAAGCCATCACGTCAAAATCGAATAGGCCATCTGCATGAGGCGATCGGCCATGATTTCGAAGATCGATAACTGTTACGCGATGACCGGAAGCAAATACCCGTGCGTGTGTCATCCAGTTGTCGCTGCTGCCGAACAACCCGTGAATAATGATCAGCGGAGGGCCGTCGCCTATGGTTTGTGTAAACAGATTCATATATCCCTCAATTCCCTTTTGTAGAGGTTGATGGTATTTTCCATTCCAAGCCAAAGGGCATCCGAAATAAGCGCATGTCCTATGGACACCTCGAGCACGCCGGGAACCTCCTGGCAGAAAAACCTGAGGTTTTGCCTATCAAGATCATGACCGGCATTTACACCCAGACCGCAAAGGGCAGCTGCCTCAGCCGCTTTTACATAGGGTTTAACCGATGAGTGGTCGCCTGTTGCAAACGCAGAGGCATAGGCTTCAGTATACAATTCGATTCTGTCTGTACCGGTATCTGACGCGGCCCTTACCTGCTCAGGATCGGGATTGAGAAACACACTCGTGCGAATTTGATGCTTAGAAAATTCAGCGAGTACCTCATTGAGAAAAGCAGCATGGCGTATGCAATCCCAACCCGCGTTGGATGTCAGGACACCCGGTGGATCGGGCACCAATGTTACCTGATCCGGTTTCACGGCAATGACCATGTCGATGAATTCCCGCGAGGGATATCCTTCAATGTTAAACTCAGAATGGACTGCCTGCCTGAGGGGCGCGAGGTCTGACCTGCGGATATGTCTCTCATCAGGGCGCGGATGCACAGTAATCCCGTCCGCACCAAATTGCTGAATCAGCACAGCGCTCCTCACAACATCGGGGACATTGCCACCCCGGGCATTGCGCAGCGTAGCTATCTTGTTAATGTTGACACTGAGTTTTACCATAATGCAAAGATGGGTTTACATCCGTTTCAATTCTATGACTGCCGTTGTCAGAACCCCGAATCATGAACCAAAGTTGGGTGGGATTGTATAAACATGTGAAAAACTTTACATCCGGAAAAATCAGATTCCGCGACAGAAGCAACACTTTGGCGCAGTATTTAAGGGGCTCAGACATCCTGAATGGCATTTTCTTCGTCTAACAAAAAGTAAATGACACATTAGGGCAAATGCACTCCAGGTTGTACAGACAACAAGAACAGGCATGAAGACCGCACGACAACTCATACATCCGGGGATTCCGGTAGTTAACCGGCAAGATGATTCCCTTCTTGTACTCAACCTCATGGATGAGCACAAGCTCGCGCATTTGCCCGTGGTTGAAAACGGCAAATACCTGGGGTTGATATCTGATGAAGAATTGATGGAATCAGAGCACGGGCATGGTCATGTGGCCACGGCGGCTCAGTTGCTCGAAGTAAGTGTATTGCCAGACAAGCACGTTCTTGATATTCTAAAGGTTGCCGGCGAGAACAAGCTCAGTGTAATTGTTGTAGCAGATCACGAAGCCAATTATCTCGGAAGCATTTTGCTCAGTGATCTGGTCGGATATCTTTCAGATTATCAGAGTGCTTCACAGCCCGGCGGAATCATTGTTCTTGAGATGAAGCCCGGCGATTATCACCTGAGTCAGATTGCACGTATCGTTGAGGAGAATGATGCCAAAATTCTAAGTATGCAGGTAGCGCCTTCAGGCGATGACGGCAATATTGAATTGCACCTCAAGATCAGTAAAGAAGATGTCAACGCCATTCTCCAAAGCCTCGGGCGTTTTGGTTATACAGTGAAGGCGAGCTATCAGGAACCACTCTACACGGAAGACCTGAAGAATCGTTATGATGAGCTGATGAAATACCTGAATATCTGATTTCAGCCCCGTTATTCACATCTGTTTGGGTTGAAAAGATTTGAGCCCACTCACATTTCTTCTTTCTTACCGGTAACTTCGTACCGAGTAAGCAGATGACATGAAAGTTGCCCTATTCGGAAAAAGATTTGATGACGATTTTGCATCGCACGTGCAGAGACTGATCAGCAGTCTGCTCGACCGCGGAGTGAATCTGGTAGTTGATGGCAGGTTTCTTAAGTTCCTGCATACCAAGATCGGTCATTTACCAGAAATCCCTGATTATCAATCGTTCAACGAAGTTAAGGACGTCGACTTCATCATTTCAATCGGAGGTGACGGAACCCTTTTGGAAACAGCCACCCTTGTGCGGGAGCGCGAGATACCTGTACTGGGAATCAATACCGGGAGGCTTGGATTTCTTTCGCTGGTTGACGTCGATATGATCGAGCAGGCAGTAGAGGCGCTTCACAGCGGGCGTTTTGCCATTGATAAGCGGACGCTGTTGCAGGTTTCTTCTGAGGGTTTCCACTTTGGGGGATTCCCGTTTGCGCTGAATGAACTCACGGTGATTAATAGTCGCAGGAACTCCATGATTGCGGTTCATACGTATGTGAATGACGAGTATATGAACACATACTGGGCCGACGGATTGGTTGTGGCAACGCCAACAGGGAGCACGGCATATTCTCTCAGTTGTGGCGGGCCTATTGTGATGCCGGACTCGGGAAACTTTCTCATAACCCCTATTGCACCACATAACCTTAATGCCCGTCCTTTCGTTTTACCTGACAGATATCGGATTACGCTTAAACCAGAGGGAAGAGACAACAGTTTCCAGGTAAATCTGGACAGCAGGTCATTTAACCTGGACGGGGGGCATAAGCTGGAGATCACTCTTGCGCCTTTCGGATTTAATCTCGTGAACCTCCATGGTCAGACATTTTTTACCACCATCAGGAACAAACTTGGCTGGGGTCTGGACAAGCGAAACTGAGATGAGGCAAGCCATGAAACTCTTTCACAATAATCTCAATAAAAACCAGTTAGCCCACCCTATGCGCTGGACCATCGCCATTATTCTGACTGCTTTGTGCGGCGTTTCGTTTGCACAGCCCACGAAATATGATAAGAGCCGTGAGTTGGGTATTGCTGTTGGCACGGCATACTACATTGGTGAAATCAACCCTACCTCCCACTTCGGAACACGCCTGAAGCTAAGCGGAGGCCTCACCTACAGGGAAAACCTGAGTAAACGCTGGACCATCAAAACAGGCTTGCTGTATGGTCAGGTTGAAGCCTGGGATGCTGACAGCGATGACCCCTGGATGCGCAATCGCAACCTCCATTTCCGGAATCAGTTTTTTGAGGGTAGCATGATTGCGGAACTCAATTTCTTTGATTATCAGATCGGCAACCGCCAAAACTGGATTTCTCCCTACTTGTTTGCCGGACTCGGATATTACAGCATGAAGCCACAAGCCAATTTCAAAGGCAATTGGTATGAGTTGCAACCCCTGGGAACTGAGGGCCAGGGAACATCAGAAGGAGAAAAGAAATACAGCATCAGCGGACTTTCTGCACCTTTTGGCGCCGGACTCAAAATGAACGTCTGGGCCATTTTCGCTCTGTCGCTCGATTGGGGAGTCCGGAAAACCTGGACGGACTATTTCGATGATATTTCAACCACCTATGCAGACCCGGACCTGTTAGAGGACGAGAACGGTGAACTGGCCTCGCTTCTGGGTGACCAAAGCCTTGTAAAAGAGGGGCCTGCAGGCAACAATGCCGGCATGCAGCGGGGGGATCCCGGTCGTAAGGACTGGTATTTTTTCTGCATGCTTTCCCTCAATATCCGTTTGGATAAAGCTCCTAACTCATGCTGGGGTAAATAAGGGCTTCATAAAGGCTCCAGGATGAATAAACCCGAAGTATGCCTCAGAAAATCCAATGCGGATCCACACCACATTGAAATCGTTCACTCAGCTGCTTTGTGCTGAGCCTGCAAACAGAAAGTATGAGTCCCTCGCAAAATGCCCGATTTCTTTGTGCTTTGAACCCTTATAACGAAGTTCTGATGCACAATTTAGATTAAATTCGCACCCCCTTTCAGGCTTTGAAATGAGCTTCCTAGAACAGATCGACCCCAATCGTATACCCAGGCACGTAGCCATCATCATGGATGGTAATGGCCGGTGGGCAAAAAGCCAGGGTCGTGAGCGCATTTTTGGTCATTTCAATGGTGTGGAAGCCGTGAGGGCATCTTTAAAGGCCGCAACGCGCCTTGGATGCAAGTACCTTACCCTTTACGCATTCTCCACTGAAAACTGGAATCGTCCGCGCCATGAGGTAGAAGCACTCATGAATCTTCTGGTTCAAACTGTGGTCAGCGAAGTAGATGAACTCGATAAAAATGAGGTTCGTCTGGCGGCCATCGGAGATCTTGAGAGCCTTCCGGAATCGTGCAGACACGAGTTGCAACGTGGAATTGAGCGCACCGCACACCACGACAGGATACATCTGGTACTGGCATTGAGTTACAGTGGCCGGGACGAGATTGTAAAGGCCGTGAAGTCCATCGTGAAATCAGGAATTCCCGCAGAAGAAATTAACAGTGAAGTTATATCTAATCATCTGGCTACCAGCAGCTACCCTGATCCGGAACTCATGATTCGGACCAGCGGTGAAAAACGCATCAGTAACTTTTTGCTGTGGCAAATCGCTTATACCGAGTTGTACTTTACCGAAACACTGTGGCCCGATTTCACGGAAGAAGATTTTTACCAGGCCATTGCAGATTATCAATCGAGGGAGCGGAGGTTCGGACAAACAAGTGAACAGCTGGTTGAGACAAAATAAGTATGAAGAAACAAGAGGCATCAGAGAATACCATTCGTTTGCTATTGAGATATTTCTCTGTGATCATTTTGGTGTGCGGATTGATGCCATCACCACTGCGCGCTCAGGAACTCATAGGAGCAGGTGTTGATTACGCCAATCCACGGCCATATAAGATCGGAGGGATTACAGTAGTCGGCAGTCAGCAATCTGATGTGCAGGCGATCAAGCTGATTGCCGGACTCAGGGAAGGCGATGAAGTTCTGGTTCCGGGAGATGACTTCAGCAAGGCCATCAAGAATCTGTGGAACCAAAGATTATTTACAGAAGTATCGATCAATGTGGCTCAGATTCGGGGAGATGAGATCTTCCTTGTGATTTATCTGAAAGAGATGCCACGATTGTCGAGGTACATGTTCGACGGCATCAGAAAATCCGAAGGTGATAATCTCCGGGAAAAAATTGATATCAGACATGGTATCATCGTTACCGAGAATCTCAAGAGCACGTCGATATCCCAGATACGGGATTATTACATCGAGAAAGGATTTTTCAATGTCAGTGTAAAAGACAGCGTAAGACCTGATCCTGCGGATACCAATTTCGTTTTCCTGAGGTTCATCGTGGACAAGGGTGAACGAACAAAAGTGTCTTCCATTTCCTTTGAGGGTGTGAGTGCCCTGAGCGAGAAGAAGCTGCGACGTGCCATGAAGAACACGAAAGAAAAAGCGTGGTGGAGGGTATTCAAATCCTCCAAGATCATGGATGCTGAATACGAGGAGGATAAGGAGAGTCTGATTGCCAAGTACAATAAAGAAGGTTTCCGGAATGCCATTATTGTGAGCGATACCCTGATGCGTGATGGTTCTGATCGCGTGGCTGTGAGAATCAAGGTCGATGAGGGAAACAAATTCTATTTCAGGAATATGTCATTCCTCGGAAATACGAAATACCGCTCTACTCAGCTCGACAGTCTGATCAACATCCGCAATGGTGATGTTTACAATTCTGAATTGCTGGAGATGCGTCTCTTCGGAGATCCGAATGGCCGGGATTTGTCGTCTCTTTATATGGATGACGGTTATCTGGGCTTCAGGGCCTTTCCTGTTGAGACCGTACTTCCCGGAGATTCAATCGATATTGAAATCCGAATTTATGAAGGTGGAGAATATCACGTAGGAAATGTGAGTGTTGTGGGTAATACCAAAACCAACGATCATGTAATCTTCAGAGAAATCCGTACCCGACCCGGCGACAAATTCAGCAGGGCTGATGTTATCCGTACACAGCGCGAACTGGCGGCTTTGCAATATTTCAACCTGGAGAAATTCGACGTTCGCACCACACCAAGGGCTGATGAGAACGTTGTGGATCTGGAGTATGTGGTGGAGGAAAAACCATCTGATCAGATTGAACTGAGTGGTGGTTGGGGTGGCAACCGGGTAGTGGGATCGTTGGGTCTGAGCTTTAACAATTTCTCCATGCGGAACATCTTCAAGAGATCTGCATGGTCGCCTTTGCCTACTGGCGACGGGCAGCGTCTTTCGATCAGGGCTGTTACAAACGGGGTATTCTTCCAGTCGTACAATCTTTCATTCACCGAGCCCTGGTTAGGTGGCCGAAAAGCCAATTCATTCGGCGTTTCAGTTTACAGTTCTACCCAGTCCAATGGTCAGCGCAAGAAGATTGACGGAGAGATCAATCCTTTGCGCCAATCGCTGAACATCATCGGAGCCTCGGTAAACTTCGGTAAGCGACTGCAGCGTCCGGACGACTGGTTTCTCATCAATGGCGGAATAACCTACCAGCATTTCGATCTCAACAATTTCGGATCATTCTTTAGTTTCTCAAACGGATTCTCGAACAACCTCTCGGCGAATTTCACCATTGAGCGCAATTCGATATTCGAGCCGATCTATCCTACATACGGTTCGCGTGTGTCGCTTATGTCCAAGTTTACCTTCCCATATACATTGTGGGGAAGCGAGGTTCAGAACAAAACCTATGATTACGATAACATGAGTGATCAGGAGCGTTTTGACTGGGTTGAGTATTACAAGATCAAATTCGTTGCAGAATGGTACACTCCTCTGAACAGGAACAAAGAGCGCAAATTCGTTCTCACCAATAAGATTGGAGTAGGATTTCTGGGCACATACAACAACCGACTCGGTGAATCTCCTTTCGAACGGTTCTATCTGGGAGGTGTATTCCTTTCAGGATTCCTTCTGGATGGTCGTGAAATTGTTAACCTTCGCGGATACGATGATTTGTCGCTCACCTTCCCCAGCGACAATGTAGGATCGCCGGTTATCGCCAAATACAGCACAGAAATCCGCTACCCTCTGAGTACGAATCCGAGTGCCACCATATTTGCTCTGGCATTTGCCGAAGCGGGCAATACCTGGTCGGAATTCAGAGATTTCAGTCCATTTAATCTGTACAGATCTGGTGGAATGGGATTGCGGATATTCCTTCCCATGTTCGGAATGCTCGGATTTGATTACGGCTGGCGTTTTGACGACGTTCCGTCGAACCCTTCCATGGCCAAAGGACAGTTTCACTTCTCCATTGGCATGAATCTTGGCGAACTCTAACCGTACTTCCCTAATTTGGCTGTCTCTTAAAGAAAAAGAACAAGAAAACCCCACAGGATGCATAAGCTAGCACTTACTCTCGTTACCCTTTGTCTGATAGCCACTGGAACGTACGCGCAGAAATTCGCCTATGTGGACACCAAGTATATTCTGAGCCACGTACCCGAGTATTCTGATGCCCAGCAGGAGATAAACAGGCTTAGTGCGGAATGGCAGAAAGAGATTGAACAGAAATACTCGAATATCGATAAGCTTGAGAAGGCTTATCAGGCTGAAAAGATTCTTCTCACAGATGATATGCGTGCAAAGCGTGAGGAGGAAATAACCCAAAAGAAAGAAGAAGCGAAACAATTGCAGAAGCAGCGTTTTGGGGTTGAAGGAGAGTTGTTCAAGAAGCGTGAAGAATTGATTAAGCCTATTCAGGACAAGATTTTTGAAGCCATACAGGACATTGCATCCCAGAACTCGCTGATGGTAGTTTTCGACAAAGCCAATCATTCCAATCTGCTTTATACCAACCCCAAGCACGATATCAGTGAGAAGGTGATTAAGAAGATGGGATATAAGCCTGGCGAGACCATAGAAGAAGAGGGCGAGAAAGAAGAAGAGGAAAAAGATGGTGAAGAAAAAGACGGAGCCAAGGACGGCGGAGGAAAGACAGGAGGAGACAGAGTTCCGATTAATAACAAGGGCGGTTCCAAAGGTGGAAGCCGCGACGGAGGTAAACAGTAAATCCAACAAATACAGATAATTCTCACGAAATGAAGAAAGTTATTTTAATCGCATCATTTGCATTCATAGCCCTCGCGGGTTTTTCACAGAAGCTCGGTCATGTAGATGGCCAGGCGATACTTCTCGCCATGCCTGAGCGAATTGAAGCCGAAGATTCTATCAAGAGGGTTTCAGGAGATTTTCAGACAGTGTTGGACGAGATGGCCAAGGACCGCGAGAAGAAGATTCAGGAGATCCAGGCCAATGAAAAAACCTGGCCCGCACCTGTTCTCCAGTCTAAAATGAAAGGAGTATCTGACCTCGAAACCAACATGGTTGATTTCCGCCAGCAGGCCGAGAACGACCTTGCTGATCTTGAGCAGAAGCTGATGCAGCCTATGATTGACAGAGCCAAGAAGGCCATTGAGGATGTGGGCAAGGAAGAAGGATTTACATACATTTTCGACTCCAGCACCGGTGCTTTGTTGTACATGGGCGGCGAAGACGTAACACCCAAGGTAAAACTCAAGCTTGGCATTAAGAGCTAAAGTTTGTTCAACTAAAAAAACGAAGGCATACACCGGATAACGGCTGTATGCCTTTTTTTTGTGATATGAAGCAGGAAGACCGACCCATTGGCATATTCGATTCCGGTATAGGCGGGCTAACCGTTGCAGCCGCCATCCGAAAGGCTTTACCCGGTGAATCACTGATTTATTTCGGAGATACGGCGCACCTGCCATACGGAGATAAATCAGCTGAGTCGATCCGACATTATGCGGCCAGAATTACCGACTTTCTGATCAAGAAGAAATGCAAGGCCATAGTAATCGCCTGCAATACCGCATCGGCGCATGCATTCAAAACAGTTCGCGATGTTGCCGGTCCTGATATTCCCGTTGTGAACGTAATCGATCCCGTTTCAGAATATATCAGTACCCGTTATACCGATGGTAAAGTTGGTGTAATCGGTACTAAGGGAACCATCGAATCGAGAATCTATGTTAAGCGCATTGAGAAGCTGAACAAAAAGCTCAAAGTGATGTCCTGTGCGACTCCCCTTCTTGCCCCGATGATTGAAGAAGGGTTCTTCAACAACACCATATCTCGCACAGTTATTCATTCCTA
>JBEAZL010000355.1:0-4705 GCA_041170085.1 Bacteroidota bacterium | reverse complement strand
CTTACCGGATTTAAATACATCGCCGGTGTGATGGGCGAGAAGGACGGTAAGGAAGAGTTCATCTGCGGAGGCGAAGAAAGCTATGGATATCTGGTGGGTGATTATGTGAGAGACAAGGATGGCGTGATATCATCAGTAGCATTGGCCGAAGTTGCTGCGTGGAGCAGAAATCAGGGCAAGGGTATGTTTGGCCTGCTCATGGACATTTACCTGAAATACGGTTACTTTCATGAAGAGCTCTTGTCGCTGACCTATAAAGGCCTGCAGGGCAAGCAGCAGATATCTGACATGATGGCAAGACTGAGAAATACCCCTCCTGCATCGTTGGGCGGGAGTGCTGTGGTTGAGTTACGGGATTACGATGCTGGTTTAATCCGAAACCTGTCAACAGGCGGTGAGAGTCCGACAGGTTTGCCTAAAAGTAACGTGTTGCAATTCCATCTTGCCGATGGATCAGTTGTTACCGGAAGACCAAGCGGTACAGAGCCCAAGATTAAATTCTATTTTTCACTGCGGGCAGAGATGAATGATTCATCATTTTATCCCGGTTTGCGGGATGGAATGACTTCCAGAATCAGAGACATCAGAAGGGATTTGGGTGTGCAGTAAATACGGTGTTCACCTTATTCTTATGAGATTCATATAAGCTTGCTTTGGGCAAAAATTTTATATGAATCTCTTCAGGTTATTCCTACTCGGCGTGTTCTCATTTCTCTGTCTCTGGTCAAATGCCCAGTCATTCGACGATGCGATTGACCGGAAGGAGAGTCCCATCCGTTTCAGCGATGCAGTGCATTTTCAGCTGCGATATACAGATGTGGGAGGCAGGTATTCTATTGGCGAAAAGGGTTGGACAGGAAATGTGACCTGTCGGTTTGATGAATGGGATAACATCTCAGGGGGCTATCATTATGAAAATACCCTGGTTGGGGATCTGATATATCGTATCGCCCACTATAAGCGGCCAAGCACAGGCGAACAGGCATTCAGCTCAGGAATAGTGGGCTGGCATCAGATGTACTTTGATGTCATGAAAAAAGACAGACTTATAATATCTCCTGGTATCAGCTACGGCGACCTGATGTTTGGGTCTGAAAGAGAGGATACCATTCCTCAATTTCTGGAACCAAATGGTTATTATTTCATTGCTGGACCGGCTCTGAGAACAAGCGTGTTGCTTACCAATGGGCTGTTCGTAGATGGTTTTATCCGCTATGACGTGGGCATGAAGCTGAAAGGCAGAGATGATTACGAAGACATCAAGGGGTATCCAAAACCCCATTTCCTCACGCTGATGGGAGCCATCTACCACAAGTCACATCTATTCGCGAGCGCAAGGGTTGTGCAGATGTTCGATCGCGGAGACAACAATGATTCCGCTACCAGAGTGGATATAAGCTTCGGTATCTGGGCTACCATCCGATAGACAGCACATTCTGGTCACCAGGTATGCTGGTGAAAATTGAAACGGTGTCCGGTTTTAAAACGCAGAATTACATGTGAATCGCTCGCTTGGCGCTGGCATCCAATGCTGCCTCTTTGAAGGATTCTGTAAATGTTGGGTGAGCGTGAGAGATACGTCCAATGTCTTCAGCAGAGGCTCTGAACTCCATGGCCACAACAGCTTCAGCAATCAAGTCTGCAACTCTGGGTCCGATCATGTGTACACCGAGTATTTCATCGGTTTCTGCATGTGCGAGAACTTTGATAAGTCCGTCGGTATCCATACTGGCACGAGCCCGGCCACTGGCTTTGAATGGGAAACTTCCGGTTTTGTATGGAGTGCCTGAGGCTTTGAGTTGTTCCTCGGTTTGTCCTACTGAAGCCACTTCGGGCCATGTGTACACCACACCAGGAATGAGGTTGTAATTGATATGCGGGTGCTGACCGGCAATAATCTCTGCAACAAAAGTTCCCTCTTCCTCTGCCTTGTGCGCGAGCATGGCTCCGCGAACAACATCTCCAATAGCATATATACCGGGAACATTGGTCTGGAGTTTTGCGTCAACTTCGATTCGCCCGCGGTCGTCTGTTTTAACTCCTGCCTTTTCAAGATTGAGCTGATCAGTGTATGGCTTTCTTCCCACAGCAACCAGGCAGTAATCCGCTTCGAGGGAAACTTCTTCCCCTTTGCTGTTGTCGGCCTTCACGGTAACCTTTTTTCCTTTTGCTGTTACCTCTTTAACCTTATGAGAAAGGTAGAATTCGAAGCCAAGTTTCTTGAGCGACTTCTGCAGTTCCTTGCCCATGGTGCTGTCCATGGTTGGAATGATGGAGTCCATGAACTCGACAACACTAACCTGTGTACCAAGTCGCGCATATACACTTCCCAGCTCAAGGCCAATTACACCGCCACCGATCACGACCATGCTCTTTGGAACTTCGCTCAGCTTGAGGGCTTCGGTGCTCGTAATGATTCTTTTCTTATCTATCTGAATAAAGGGAAGGGTGGCTGGTTTGCTGCCTGTGCCAATGATGATATTCTTCCCTTCCAGTTCCTCTGTAGAGCCATCTGCTTTAGTAACCGTAACGGTCTTTGGACCACTGAAGCTTCCGTGGCCTGTGAACACCTCAATTTTATTCTTTTTCATCAGGAAGTTGATACCGGCAACCGTCTGGTCAACTACCTCCTGTTTCCTTTTTACCATCTGGGTAAAATCCACGGATGGCTTTGACTTCAGGACAATGCCGTGAGCATCGAACTGGTGAGTGGCCTGATGAAAATGTTCGCTGCTGTCGAGAAGAGCTTTGGAAGGAATACAACCGACATTGAGGCAGGTTCCTCCCAGTGAATTGTAACGTTCAATGAGGGCGGTTTTCATGCCAAGCTGGGCACATCTGATGGCAGCAACATAACCGCCTGGTCCCGATCCGATAATAACAACGTCAAAGCTCTTCATATAGAAATATTGAGGTGCAAATGTACTATGCCAGAAGGTACACAGAGGAAAGTCCTCTCGTCTTATTAATCGCGCGCGAGATGCAGCCTGAGCGACCAGATGGCGAAGCCAAAAAACGGGGCCACTGAGGCCAGAATCTTCCAGTTGAAATCCAGCACACTGATAAGGAGTAACATGATCATGATAACGCTGAGACAGGCAAGTCCAAGGAAGGTCAGTATCCTGGGGGCCTTTTTCATCAGGATGGTTACGAGCAATAGTACCTGCCCGATCAGCGGAAGGATGATCATGGGATGAAAGAAGTTTTCGGCCTTGCGCAATGAACCCAGAAGCAAGTCATATTCCAGGGCTCCGAGCATGGCCGTTTGTCCTCCTCCCCACTCGAGGTATCCCAGAAGAGAGGATAAGATAACCAGACCATTGATAAGTTTCCTGTTCATGATGACGAAGATATTGGTTGTCAGATTTCAAGAGCATCCAACTATTGCCAAATACCCCTTAGCTTTGGTTAAATAACTACAACATGACAGCATTGTACGTCATTGGAGCCATTATCCTGATTTTAGTCATAATGGGTTTTGTTTTTTCCGGGGAGATGCGTGTCGAACGAACTATCGCTGTGGCCAGACCTGTGGCAAATGTTTTTGACTTTCTGAAGTTCACGGGTAACCACGACAAATTCAGCGAGTGGAACATGGCGGATCCGGCCATGAAGAAGGAATATCGCGGAACTGATGGACAGATTGGATTTGTGTACAGGTGGGATAGCCAGAATAAGAACGTGGGCGCAGGAGAGCAGGAAACAACGGGCCTTAAACCTAATGAGTCGCTCGATTATGAATTGCGTTTTCAGAGACCTATGAAAAGCGTTGCCAAAGGGCATTTCATCCTAAAGTCAACTGGTGGAAATTCGTGTTATGTGACCTGGATTTTTGCCGGAGATTCGACCTTCCCGATGTCCATCATGAAACCTCTCATGACGCGCATGTTGGGTTCTTCCATGCAGCGCAGTCTGAATAACCTCAAAAAAGTTCTCCAGGCCTGATGTCCGACAACCCACATTCTTCTGATGCATACTCACCACCTGAGATAGCACACAAGGTGGAAAGCCTCGGAGTGACCAAGGCAAATGCCCCGGCCTACAGGCTCTTTATTCTTGCCGTATTAGCCGGCGCGTTTATTTCGCTGGGCGCATTGTTTTTCGCTGTTACCATAGCGGACAGTAATCTGGGTTATGGAATAACCCGGCTGATAGGCGGTATGTCTTTCTGTCTTGGGCTTATTCTGGTTGTTGTCGCCGGCGCCGAGTTGTTCACGGGTAATAATCTTCTGGCCATGGCATGGGCAAGCAGGCTGATCTCAACCCGGTCTCTGCTTCGCAACTGGGTTATCGTTTATGCAGGCAATGCCGCTGGATGTGTACTCACTGTAATGGCCTGCTATGCGGCTGGAATTCACCATTCGGGCAACAACGCGGTCGGTGAGACTTTGTCCGGAATTGCGCTTTCCAAAACAACATTATCAGGTGAGGTGATCTTCATTCGTGCGATCATGTGTAATGCACTTGTATGTCTCGCAGTGTGGCTTACCCTCGGTGGGCATAGTGTAACAGATAAGGTTCTTGCCATTCTGTTTCCGATTACCGCGTTTGTGGCCATCGGATTTGAACACTCAATCGCCAATTGGTTCTTTATCCCTTACGGAATGATGCTGAATCCGGATCTTTCAGTATCCGGTGCTGTATTGAATCTGGCCATCTCAACCATGGGCAACATAGTTGGCGGTACCCTTCTGGTGAGTGGTGT
>JBEAZL010000354.1:0-2579 GCA_041170085.1 Bacteroidota bacterium | reverse complement strand
ATAACACAATTCCCGGTAGCCAGTGCCGGGGCGATTTTCCAGGTAAAGAGGTACAGCGGAAGGTTCCAGGGCGAGATACAACCCACGACGCCAATGGGCTTGCGATTGGTGTAGTTCACCACCTTGTCTTCCATGATGTGCGCTTCGGAAGCGAAGTGCATGACGGCGGTTCCAAAGAAGCGGAAATTGCTCTCAGCGCGTGGAATATCCATGCGACGGGTAAGCCAGAGAGGCTTGCCATTATCTACGCTCTCCGCCTCAGACAACTCCTGATGGCGGGCCGCGATGGAGTCTGCAATAGCCACCATAATCCTTGAGCGTTCTTCGGCAGGCATCGTGCTCCAGGCCGGAAAGGCTCTCGAGGCAGCTTCAACGGCCAGATCTATGTCTTCCTGCCCCGAATCGGGTATCAGGGAATATGGCTTGCCGGTGGCCGGAGCGATGTTTTCGAAGTATTTACCCCCGACAGGCTCAAGGAGTTCGCCGCCTATGTAGTTCAGGATCTTTTTCAACGCTGTGGATTTGTCGTGCCCAAAGGTCGGAAATACACCCCCAAACTATTCTTGCTGACCCTGATTTGGCAGTTTTGAAGGATTGTTTACATTTGCACCCCGATTTTGCCCGATCGTCTAATGGCAGGACTTCAGATTTTGGTTCTGACTGTGTTGGTTCGAATCCAGCTCGGGCAACAGCCGAAAGGCAGGGAAGAGGCGGTCGTAAGACCGCCTTTTTTATTTTATTCCTGAGGTAATGGTTAACCTGAATCAAAGTTTGCTGAACTGAATGGCTTCATTTGCTGTTTTAGGATGGCAGACCTGTCTGATGAATTACCTTTGACGCAATGCTCACCCTGTCCGAGATCCAGTCGCCCATTGCGCACGAAATGCGCATGTTCGAGGATTTCTTTCGCCAGCAGATGAAGAGCAACAACCTGCTCCTCGATAAGATTACGCACTACATCATCAAGAGAAAGGGCAAGCAAATGCGCCCGATGTTCGTGTTTCTGTCATCGAATCTCTTCGGTCCCGTAAAGGATGCCACCTACACAGCCGCTTCTCTTATCGAGTTGCTGCACACTGCTACACTCGTCCACGACGATGTGGTGGACGATGCCCACAAGCGCCGTGGGTTTTTCTCGATCAATGCTCTCTGGAAGAATAAAATTGCTGTGCTCGTAGGGGATTATCTGCTCTCTCGCGGCCTGCTCCTGAGTGTGGAGAAAGGGGAATTCGAATTGCTGCGTATCATGAGTACTGCGGTAAAGGAGATGAGCGAAGGGGAATTATTGCAGCAGGAGAAATCGCGACTACTCAACATTACTGAGTCTGTTTATTATGAAATCATCAGGCAAAAAACAGCATCTCTGATAGCGGCCTGTTGTGAAGCCGGAGCAGTCGCCGGTGGCGCAACAAAGGAGCAGTCGCTTGGAATGCGCGAGTTCGGACTCAAGGTGGGGCTTGCATTTCAGATTAAGGATGATTTATTCGATTATGGATTCGGTACCGCTATCGGTAAGCCAACCGGAATAGACATTCAGGAAAAAAAGATGACCCTGCCGTTGATCTATAGCCTTAGCAAAGCAAGTCCTGAGAGGAGAAAGAGAATGATCAACATTGTGAAACGCCACAACCGCGATTCCGCGAAGGTCAGAGAACTTGTGGGTATGGTCACCGACGACGGCGGACTGGAATATGCCATGCAAAGAATGAATGATTTTCGCGATGAGGCCCTGGCGATTCTGCATACCTTCCCGGATAATCAGGCAAGACAATCGCTCGCAGCTCTGGTTGAATTTACTATTTCACGAAACAAATGATTCGTTTCTATATCGCCCTGATTTCTGTTCTGGCTTTTGCCGCATGCTCTGATCCGACCGAGACACCGGTTGTTTTTCGCGAGGTAAAATCTACTCACCCCAACGGCAAACCCAATCAGGTTCAGGTATACAGCACGTACGATTCTACCAAGGTGGGTGCAGAGGAATACTATGATAATGGCACCCTGAAGGTGAAAATGCCTTATCTGAATGATCTGCGTGAAGGGGAAACTTACACCTACTACAAGGACGGTAAGCCCTGGAGCCTGAACACCTTTAAGCGCGATACGCTTGACGGACCCTATAAGACCTGGCACGAGAACGGCCAGCTTTACTGGGACGGCATCTATAGTCGCGGTTTGGAGAAAGGAGTATGGACCATCTATGATGATCAGGGAAAGGTGATCAAGACAATCAATTTCGAGGAAATGCCCGATTCACTGAAGGGCAATGTCAATATCCCCCGACTCTGAGGCGGATGTTGCAGGCTGGACCGGCCTTCCTTGTCAACATATAAATGTTCGATTCATACTACGAGGGTGCAGAGAGCCATTGCTGGCATACGATATGTTTGTGATTACCGTTGAAGGCTTGTGGCCGAACGGATTCAGGCATATCTCTCCATGAAAAAGATCACATTTCTGTTTGCTGTTTTTGCCGGATGGATTCTTCTGTCCTCCTGGGTTTCAGATCCCGGACAGGCAAGGCAGGATTACATCACAAAGTGGAAAGATGAAGCCATCTATCAGATGGTCGTTCATCG
>JBEAZL010000353.1:0-3970 GCA_041170085.1 Bacteroidota bacterium | reverse complement strand
GATTCAATATCTCTTTTAACAATTCGGCCACCATCACCGGAACCCGCAATTCGGGATATATCAACGCCCTTTTCACTCGCGATCTTTTTGGCAAGTGGAGAAGCCTTGACCCTTCCATTGGCAGATGGCGCGGAAACCGGAGTGGCTGACTTAACTGGTTGTGGTGCCTGAGCAGCAACTTTCACTTCAGGCTTCGGAGCTGGTGCCGCCGCAGGCGCAGCCGCTGGTGCCTTGACTTCTGCTGCAGGCGCAGCCGCCGGAGCTTCAGCCAACAGACCGCTGATGTCTTCACCTTCTTTGCCGAATATGGCGAGAATGGAGTCAACAGGCGCTGCCTGTCCTTTCTGAACGCCAATATGCAACAGCACGCCGTCAACATAAGATTCGAATTCCATCGTGGCCTTATCTGTCTCGATTTCGGCCAGCAACTCACCGCTCTTTACCTTATCTCCGATTTTCTTATGCCAGGCTGCCACTACACCTTCTGTCATGGTGTCGCTCAGCTTGGGCATTCTCACAATTTCCGCCATGGTAATGTTTTCCTTGTACTGAATTAGTCTTTGATGAATGGGTAGTCTGTCTGTACATATACATCAGTGTACAGTTCAGACGCATCAGGTAATGGTGATTCCTCAGCAAATTTCACCGAGCTCTCAACAGTGGCTTTGATTTCAGCTTCCACCGCTTCAATCTCATCTTCTGTCATCCACTTATTGGATCGGATTACGCCTAATACGTATTCTATCGGGTCGCGTTCCTGATACTCTGCTACCTCTTCTTTGGTCCGGTACTTTTGAGGATCACTCATGGAGTGACCTTTGTACCGGTATGTCTGAATATCCAGCAATGTTGGGCCTTCGCCTGCACGTGCACGATCTGCCGCCCTTTCAATGGCTTCGCAAACTGCCTCGGGGCGCATTCCGTCAACTCTTTCAGAAGGCATTTCAAAGGATAAACCCAATTTGGAAAGATCGGTAACGTTTGAAGTGCGCTCCACGGAGGTTCCCATGGCGTACTGGTTGTTCTCAATAATGAAGATCACTGGCAACTTCCATGTCATGGCCATGTTGAAGGTTTCAAACAAGGCACCCTGACGGGCTGCACCATCGCCGAAAAATGTAACGGTTACATGATCCTCTCCGCGGTATTTATCGGCGAATGCTATACCAGCACCCATAGGGATTTGAGCTCCAACAATACCATGTCCTCCAAAGAGGTTTCTCTCCTTGTCAAACATGTGCATGGATCCGCCTTTTCCTTTTGAAGTTCCTGTGGCTTTACCATATAATTCAGCCATAACCGCTTTCGGATCTGTTCCCATCACCAGAGGATGGGCGTGGTCGCGATAAGCCGTGATTACCCTGTCGGTTGGTCTGATGGCTTCCATCATTCCTGACAGCACAGCCTCCTGACCGATATACAAGTGGCAAAAACCGCCGAATTTCTGTTGAATGTAGAGCTGTCCGCATTTCTCTTCGAAACGCCTCATGAGCATCATCTCCCGGTACCATTTCACATAAGTATCACGGGTATAACGGCCTGCAGCTGCCTGGCTCTTCTTGCTCTTGGTTGCTTTCCCTGGTAATGAATCAGTTGCCATATGGTCTGAAATTGGGTTCAAATATACTCTCTGAGCGACAACACTCCGCGATGAATAGTGTTCATTGTACACTAAGGGTTATCGTGGCGCAGTCCCTCCTCAAAAAAGTGAAGCGGGACAAGGTCCTGAATGGAGTTGACTTCCCAGACCCGGCCACCAGCACTGTATAACAACACCCGAATAGGTTCTTTCTGATTCAGTTCGTATTCCAGCATAACCTGCCGGCAGCCTCCACAAGGCGCTGCAGGATTGCCATCTGATGGAAATTCGCCTCTCGCCGTGATGGCTATGGTTTGGACTTTTGCTCCCGGATACTGCGACATCGCAGCGAAAATGGCCACGCGCTCGGCACAAAGTCCCGATGGGTATGCCATGTTCTCCTGATTGGTTCCGGTAACCACAATCCCATTATCCAGCTGAATGGCTGCTCCGACACGATACCTGCTGTATGGCGCATAGGCATTACCTGCATTGTGAACGGCTGCTTCCAGCAAACTTCTGTCACCCGCACTAAGCTCTCCAACCGAATCGTATTCCTGAAATTTAAACCCTGAACTAAGTTTTCTCATCTGTTGTATCGGATTTATGAATCCTGTGTAAAGAAATTCTTATTTGTGCCTTCCGCGATTACATTTGCCAAAACCTGTGGGAAATCTAGATGAAATATTGGCTCTGTTCGAGCCTATCAGCCTGAAGGAAATGGACGGTGTAAAGCTAATGAACCGTTCAGATACCAAATTCATGTTTTCATTGGATACCCTCGAATCGGTGCTGCGCGAAATTGCGCCACAGTATCGGGTACTTGAAATCGCAGGTGTGCGACAAGGAAGATACGAGACTCTTTATTACGATACTCCTGATTTCTACTTCTATCGCCGTCACCACAGTGGCAAGAAGAACAGATACAAGGTGCGGAAGAGAAGTTATGTGGATTCTCATCTTGCCTTTCTTGAAGTTAAATTCAAGTCGAACAAGGACAGAACAATCAAGGACAGAACTAAACTCGCCGATGAGCACATTCATGAATCGCTCGAAGCCGAGTCTCTGGATTTCATCAGAAATAATGCGGAACTTGAATTGAGTCTGGAACCTAAAATGTGGAATAGCTTCAAGAGAATAACCCTGGTGAACAGATTCGCTCCTGAGCGTCTCACCATCGATTGTGGTCTGAGCTTCCGTCATGGTGAGGAGACTGTTTCTTTGCCAAATTTGGTGATTGCCGAAGTGAAGCAGGAGCGTCGCAACCGGAATTCTCCGGTCATGGCAGCGCTTAAAAAGAGATTAATCAGGCCGGAAAGTATCAGCAAGTATTGTCTGGGGGTAGCCATGCTGGTGAAATCCCAGAAGAACAATGGTTTCAAGGAAAAATTAATGAATATCAGAAAGATAGAACATGGAATGGTTGCATAACATAGCCGCAAGTCTGGCTGAATACGCTTTTTTTGTGCAGGACGGACTGCAGGGTCTCGGAGATTCTGCACAGGAATTAACCGACGACAATAAATTCAATCCTCTGGGTGGTGTAAAACTGGCCAAGTGGGACGACTTTTTGGGACTGATCATCAGATTGGCCATTCATATGGCCTTCATCTTGGTGTTGGTGCGCATGATCTATTATCCTATTGCCAGAAGGAAAGACTTCCTCTTTACGTACATCCTCATCAGCTTGTCTGTGTTCATGCTTTGCTTCCTTCTGAGCAATGTGAAGCTTGAACTTGGGTTTGCACTGGGATTGTTTGCCATTTTCGGTATCATCCGCTATCGGACAGACGCCATTCCTATCAAGGAAATGACTTATCTGTTCATTGTCATCGGAATCTCCGTAATGAACGCTCTGATCAACAAGAAGGTCTCTCTGATTGAACTTGGATTTGCCAACTTCGCCATTCTGGCCGTTACATATGCTCTGGAAAAAGTATGGCTGCTTCGCCATGAATCGCAGAAGATCGTCCTGTATGACAATATCAATCTGATTCAGCACGGCAAACGGGACGAACTCCTTCTGGACCTCGAGCACCGCACAGGTATTAAGATCAACCGCCTTGAAATTGGTAAAATCGACTTTCTCAGGGATGTGGTGATGATCAAGGTGTACTTCTATGAAGATCAGCAACCCGGACAGGTGGACGAGTCTTTCAGCGACACAAGTTCATTTTCATCCTGAGGTCAGCAAATAATAGCCAATTGAACGGCCTGCCATGTGCAGGCCGTTTCTGTTCACATACCTACCTGAATAAATAGCCAGGCCAGTTGTTCGGGAAGCACTAAATAAAATTCACCTTGCAGCGTTCCCACAAAGACAACCGGGAATGAGATAACCACTAACCGTATGGACTACATCAATTTTTTATTTTTTCTTCAGGAAGGCAG
>JBEAZL010000352.1:0-5395 GCA_041170085.1 Bacteroidota bacterium | reverse complement strand
GAGAAGGCCGGATGTGCGTTCTTGCTCTTCGTGTCATTAAAGCTGAGCAGTTCGGGCTTTCCCCATGTGCCGTCTGGTTGCGAGCGGCTCATATAAATCTGGGTGTTGCTTTCATTCTTGTCTGATGCAGACATAGCCACACCATTCAATGAAAATGTTCTGGTGAACAGCAGCATGGATTTGTCAGGAGACACAGCAGCTACAGCATCATGATACTTACTGTTGAGTGTCGTGAGTGCTTCAGGTGCACCCCATGAACCTCCGTTGTTTTTGGAGAAATAGAGGTCAGTGAATGCCTTGTTGGTATATGGATCTTTATCACCCTTTGAGGAAGGTGCCGAGAAGATCAGTCCTCCGTTAAAAGGTACGGCGCTGAAAGCGGATTGACCACCCGGTATGGCAAGGGGTTCAACATGGTAATACAGCGAATCTTTTTTCAGCTGATCGAGTTTCTTGCAGCTGGCAAGAAGTTCTTTAGCAGTTTCATTAGAACCGTCTCGCGAAACAATACCCTCGAAAATGGTCGCAGCTTCTGAATAAGATCCGCTTGCCATGAGCGACCGTCCGTAGTTGATGCGGTCTTCATCGGTATTATCAGTGTATGTTGTGGTCAGGGCGTAATTCTCCTTGGCCTTAGCGACGTCGTTCGTCATCAGGTAGGCCTGAGAGAGCATGCGCCTTCCTTCAGGATCCTCTTTTTTGGCGAGTCCTTTTTCGAGATACCAGATAGCATCCTGGTATTGCATCTCGCGATATGCCTGCTTGCCATCTTTCAGGTAAAGCGAAGCGCAACTGCCCATGAACAGCGGGGCAATGGCGAGTAGCAGAATCCGTTTCATTGTGTTTTTCATATGACGGACGCGTTAAAAATATCGGGGTGAGGTAAACTTCATCTTGACATCCTTTCCAAAGTCAAAGCCCAGCATTACTTCATGAGAGCCATTGCTGTAGTCGGCTATGTCGGTAAGGGTATAGTCGTAGGCATAGCCCAGTCGCAGCTGCGGAGTAATGTTCCATTCTGCCATCGCAACCAGCGCATCGCCGGTACGATAGCCGATGCCCAGCCAGTACTTCTGGAAGAACATGACATTACAGTTAACATCGACTTCAACAGGTGCACCGCTTTCATATTTCACCAGCACACTTGGCTTGATGGCTGTAGTGAGGCTGGGCTCGAAAACGTATCCGGTGTGGAGGTACATGTGGTTGGTGAAATACCTCGACATGCTTGAATTCTCAGGCAGGATGCTCTTGTCCGCCGCATATACTACAGGCACAGAGAATCCCGCGTAGAATTTTCCGGTGTAGTAATAGGCTCCGAAACCAACTTTCGGAATCATTTCTCCCTGAATGTTGTTGGCATATACTGCGTCTGTCTCGTCCCAAACTTTTACTTCAGTGAGATCAGCACTATAGCTGGAAATTCCGGCGCGAAGGCCAAAGCTCAGGTTACCGCTGCCGAGGAAGAGTTTGTAGGCGAGATTGGCCCCTAATTCAAGCTGACGGGTTACGCCGATCTGATCGTTGGAAAGTGTAAAGCCGAGACCTAGTTTGCGCTTTGCAATAGGACCGTCGATGCACAGTGTTTGGGTAACAGGTGCTTTATCAAATCCAACCCACTGACTCCTGTGCAGCGCAGTAGCACTCCAGTAAGGATGTGTTCCTGAATATGCCGGATTCAGCACCAGTCCATTGAACATGTACTGGCTGATCATGATTTCCTGCTGTGCAAATAAGCCGGATGACATTGCACAAACGGCGATTACAATTACGAGAATCCGTTTCATCACGTATGTTTTTACGGTTGATGTGTTCTTTTTCATGGTGATCATCTCCTCAGGTCTACGTATGTGTTGAACTCTTTTTCGCCCGCTTTGAAGACGATGAAATAGGTGCCATCAGCGAGGTCACCTCCATCAGAATTCTGACCGCGCCATTCATTCTGATAATTGCTTCTTTCGTACACGATGTTGCCCCACCGGTTGAAGACTTTAAACGTATTCTGTGGATAAGCTTCAACACCGATGATTACGTAGGTGTCGTTCTGGTTATCACCGTTTGGCGACAGTCCTGTGGGGAAATCGAGGATTTCAGGTTGCGTGAGGATGATGGTAGTATCCTTGGTACATCCGTTGGCATCAGTTACTGTGAGCACATATTCACCAGCAGGAAGATCTTCCGGATTGATGGTGTTGTCTGCGATAACCACAGGTCCTTCCCATTCATAGGAGTATTGTGGCACGCCGCCGCTCACATCAGTGGTTATGCTTCCATCCGTTCCATTAATTACCGAGATGTTGAAGCCGTTGTCATATAACGGACTGCTTCCATCGATGATAATCTCAGCAGGTTGAGTGATATTGATGGATTCATCTCCTGTGCAACCATTCTCGTCTGTCCAGGTAACATTGTAAGTGCCAGCCTGCAGGTCACTTATCTGACTGTCCGTTCCAATCACATTTCCATCTGCGTCGGTCCATTCGTAGGTGACGCCCGGTGCACCTTCAACGCTGATGCTCGCAGATCCGGACCCATCATTAAAGCAGTTCAGGTTTACTCCTGAAATATTGATTTCATATGGATCAGGTCCGCTGATGACAACATCAATGCTGACAGAGCATCCGTTTGCATCGGTTACTACTACATTGTACGTGCCGGGACACAAATCAGTGGCCACCAGATCTCCGGCGACGCTGTAAGGGAGTGTACCTCCGGTCACTGTTATCTCGTATGAACCGTTGCACAATCCGCACGAAGCGTCAACAGATGTATAGTCAGCTTCGAGAATTTCAGGTGCAACAATGTCAATGGAGAAATTAGCTGAACAGCCGTTGGCATCCGTAACATCCACGCTGTATGAAGTCTCATCTGTTACATCGATACAACCTGACGTTGAGCCATCTGACCAGTTGTATGAGTAGTCCTCACAGCCTCCTGTAACCACTGCACACAATTCTGTATTTCCATCACAGTCGGAAGTGACAGATGAGTTGATTTCGAGAGGAGCGGGTTCAGAGATGATTACTGTCTGGCATACCTGACAATTGATAGCATCCGTTACACATATTTCATAAGTGCCGGCACAGAGGTCTTCAACAGATAGAGGACCGGTAAGTCCAAGCTCTGTCCAGGTTACGGTATAGTCTGCAACGCCACCGTTTGGTGTAACACTGATGCTCCCGTCACATTCTCCGAAACACGATACCCCATACCCACATGCATAAGATGAGGTCACAGGATTAATAGAGAGTGGAAGAGGTTCAATCAGGTCGAACGAGATCAGGGTATCGCAATTGTTCGCATCGGTGATGAGCACTTCGTATAGCTGAGCACAGAGGTCAGCAAGGTCTTCAGTGGTTTGCTGATCGGGATTCCATTGCCAGGTGTATCCGGGAACACCGCCGGAAGTTGTCAGATCAATGCTTCCGTCACAAGCGCCGAAGCATGAAATGTTAAATCCTCCATCATAGAGGGAAACTTGTGACGCAACGTTCAAAGGTGAATCGGGTTGCGTTATCTCATAGCATTCAGTGATTTCACAACCTTCCGCATCCGTTACGGTTACGCAGTATGTGCCGGCACCAAGGCCGTCAACAGAACTATCGGTGCCGATAATATCCCCGTCTTCATTGGTCCATTCGTAAGTGTAGTTGCCGCTTCCTCCGGACGCATTGGCGATGAGTTCTGCGTTTTCATCACCAAAGCAGCTCACGGAATAAATGATACCGGTCGAGTTCAGGGTAAGATCAACATTGAATGGCTCAGGATCCGTTAACTCAACTGTCGCCTGATCTGAGCAACCATTGGAATCTGTTACGGTTACTGTGTAAGTTCCGGCAGGAATCGGGCCGATAATACTTCCCGGATAGATATTTCCGTCCTGATCAACCCACTCGAAAGTATAATTGCCTGTTCCGCCATCTGCTGAAGCTACGATACTGCCATCGCTTGCGCCGAAGCAGTTGATGTCCTGCACAAAATCGATGACCACATTCAGAACCTCTGGTTCTGTGAGCACATACACAAATGTGTTTGTACAGAAGTTAATGTCTGTAACTACGACTGTGTAGGTTCCCGGTGACAAGTTGAAAAGCGTGTCTGCGTCCGGTGCATTGGCTCCGATGTTTCCGGTAATCCAGTCAATGTCGTACGTGCCAACGCCACCTGAAAAGTCTGGGGCTATCCAGCCGTCATTTGCTCCGGTACAGCTGATGTTGAATCCGTTGTAATTCGAAACAGTTCCGTTGTCTTCAATGGGCTGAGGCTCTGTCAGAGCAACGGTTGTTGTGGCAAGACAGCCGTTCGAGTCATATACCTCCACACAATATGTTCCTGCAGGAACTCCGGTAAGGATAGGACCATTGACATCGATGTTGTCGATATCAGAACAATCGCTCCAGTCATAAGTATATGAGCCCGTTCCACCTGTGACAAAAACACTGATTTGACCGTCGTTTTCATCGTTGCATGAAACGTTGTATCCGCCAGTGTACAAGGTCACTTCCACATCAATGTCCATGACGTTGGGCGCATCCAGACAGATCGTTTCCTCGGCCGAACAGCCTGATGCATCAGTTGCCACAACGGTGTAGCAACACTCGTAAAGGTTCGACTGATCTTCGTTCGTTGGATTGAGCAGCAGACATCCTTCCGGAGCTGACCATTCATAAGTGAAATCACCAACACCTCCCGTTACAGTGATGTCGATTGAGCCGTTATTCTGTCCGAAGCATGTAGGTACAACAGTTGATGATACCTGAATGTCTATTGGATTGGGTTGTCCGATTCCGAAGCTGAATGAGCCGCTGCAACCTGCTGCAGTCAATTCAACGAAGTAAACGCCTGCACAAGCATTGGAAAGATCTTCGGTTGTAGCAACCAGGTTGCCATTGTTGTCGTACCACTCGAAAGAGTAGTTACCTGCGGGAACAGGCGTGATGTCAATGGATCCGTCACAAACGCCAAAGCATGACGCTGGAGTAATATCTCCTGTTACTGTGAAAGAATCATTGGTTCCGACATTGATGGCGAAGGTCTGTTCACAGCCCTGGCTGTCGGTAATGGTGAGAACATAAGTACCTGTGTTCAGGCCACTGATGTCTTCGGTATTGCATGTGGCACAACTTGGTCCTGTGTATTCAAATGAATAAGGACCTCCATTGCCGCCGGTAACTGAAGTGATATCAATGGCACCTTGTCCGGCATTGGGATCAGAGCAGGGATTCGGAGTAACATCGTATGTAATAGAGACAGGCTCTACACAGGTGAGGTTGAATACTTCAGAATATGTACAATTGTTATTGTCAGTTACGAGTAGGGTGTATTCACCACAAGGAACACCTGTGAGATCCTCTGAACTGCTTATTTCGAAGCCTTGCTCATTGTACCAGGCAAC
>JBEAZL010000351.1:0-5158 GCA_041170085.1 Bacteroidota bacterium | reverse complement strand
GGCCGGAGGCCGGGGAGGGTGTCGTCGAAATTCGCGAATGATCAGATTGAGCAATTCGTCTTTATATAACCAAACCCATTTTTCTTCAAATCGAAGGACAGAAATACCTGCCCAGTCAAAGAATTCATCGCGGAGCATATTTTCAGGTGATGGTGGTGAGTGGAAATACTCAGCACCGTGTATTTCAATTCCGATTCTTTCGGCGGGACAATAGAAATCAAGGATGTACTCTCCGATGCTGTGTTGCCTTCTGAACTTGCGTCCTTGTAATTTCCGCTGTTGAAGTGTTTTCCATAGCACGACCTTCGCCGGCGATGCGCTATTTCTCAGTGCTCTTCTCTTATCCCGGAGATGGGGCAAATTATTGATCCGGCCATCCTCCCCTAAATCCCCTCCTTGCCAAGGAGGGGACCCCCAAATCCACCTCCCGCAACATGTACACCTTTCTCTCATTTCCTTCCCATTTCCTCAAAAATATTCTCCCTCTGTTTTCTCTTCATCCGCTTTCCAAATTTTGGAAATAAAAAAGGCCTGACACTCGTCAGGCCTTTCATGCTATTGTCAGTTTTTATTTCATGTCGTCCGACATCACACCTGAACCGATGAATCGGCCTTCAGAGTATACTTCGATACGTATGAGCAAACCATCACCATTGTATCTGTACCACTTACCATCCCAGAGTTTGCCTTCTTTAAAGGCTCCGGACTGAGTCATGTTTCCATCGTTATCATAAAGCACATTGTAACCATTCGGTTTGAATTTATGCGCTGCGTTCGGGGCATCTTCGGTTTTCTCGGATGACTTACCCAGATCCGAATTATGACTGTCTGCAATGTGTTCTTCCTTGCCAGATGATGGAGTCACTTTTGCATTGTTGGTCACAACTCCATTATTGAATGTTGTTTCCTGGTTAAGTGTACCGTCGGTGTTGTATCTCTTGCAGACACCTGACTCCTGGCCATTGACAACCTGGAGTTCTACAGCTGTGATGCCATTTTCATGGTAATACTTCTGCCAACCATTGCGTCGTCCGTTGTCGTCGAAATAAAATTCCTGTTGTGGATTACCGTTGTCATACCAACGTTTGAAGGTTCCTGTGTTACGACTGTTCACCCAATAGGCGTGTTCTTCGATCTTACCATTGAGGTAATAGATCTTGTACTCTCCGTTCGGGCGACCCATTTCGTACATGATTTCCGAACGGACATTTCCATTTGGCCAGAATTTTCTCCAGAGACCTTCCTTGCGGTCATCTTTGAATGAACCTTCTTCTACGACTGCATCAGCTTTGAATGAAGGGTCGTTCGACATATATCCTTTTACTACCCAGTATCCTTGTTTACGGCCGCTTTCATCTATGCGGTTGAAATCACCGGTATTATCTCCGGCGAAGGCGGGTGAGAAGCTGAACAGCGTGATCAGCAGAGTGGCGAGAGTCAGAATTTGTTTCATGACGTAATAGATTAGGTGCTGCCGCATTGCGCGACGGCATTTTTTACGTCATGTGAAAAGAAATGGTTACGTACGGGCTTCGATTTTTTTTCTCACTTCGCTGATCATGACCTCCACCAGTTTTTCCAGATCGAATTCCCGCTGCCAACCCCAGTCTTTGCGCGCTTCTGTATCATCGATACTGTCGGGCCATGAGTCGGCCAGAGACTGTCTGAAGTCAGGTTTGTAGGTAATGGTGAAACCGGGAACATGCTTGCGGATTTCCTCTGCAAGTTCGGCAGGTGTAAAACTGCAACCGGCCAGGTTGTAGCTTCCGCGGATGCGGATATTCTCAGAAGGCTCTTGCATGATCCCGATGGTTGCCCGAATGGCGTCGTCCATCATCATCATGGGCAGGCGTGTATCCGGACCGAGAAAGCACTCGTAAGTGCCGGAGTTGATGGCATGGTAGAAAATATCTACAGCATAGTCTGTGGTACCACCGCCCGGTTCGCTGCGGTAGCCGATGAGTCCGGGGTATCGGACACTCCTGACATCCACGCCATATTTCAGGTGGTAATAGTGGCACCATCTTTCGCCTGCCAATTTTGAGATACCGTATACAGAAGTGGGTTCCATAATGGTATACTGCGGCGTGTTCTCGCGGGGTGTATTGGGCCCGAAGGCAGCAATAGAGCTGGGCCAGTACACTTTGCTGATGATCCCGTGTCGGGCTGCTTCGAGAACATGAAAGAGACCATTCATGTTGAGGTCCCATCCCTTTTCAGGGAATTTTTCAGCTGTTGCGCTGAGCAGAGCGGCGAGCTGGTACACTTCAGAAATTTCTTGGCGTTTCAGGATTTCGAGCAGTGCATCCTTGTTCAGGGTATCCAGTATTTCGAAAGGACCTTCGTCGGCCCAGGAAGCTTCAGGCTTGCGGATGTCAGATGCCACGATATTCTCAGCTCCGAAGAGCTCACGTAATTTCATTACCAGTTCGATGCCTATTTGTCCGGAGGCACCGATGACCAGAATTTTGCCGGTTTGTTTCATAACAAGTAGGGGTCGTGATGCCGGGTAAACGGGGTGTGGCATCTTTCGATGTCAAACCTAAGGGAAAATGGGCGAATGCTTCAAGCCCCGATTGCTAATTCATACGCTCATTAATCCAGGTGCTCATTTTCTGGAGTACGTCCGGATCGATGGTGGTTTCAATGGTTTGATATTCAGAAATCCTGCCTGTTTCAGTGGGTTGAAACAGGTGGTTGAGTCCCTGAAAGATCATAGTTGAGTAATCCTTGTTGCCCCCGGACTCAAGAGATCTGGCTATGGCGTTCAGATTTTTTTCTGCATTCACCTGGAGGTCAAGGGATCCGTTGATGGCGAGTACCGGACATTTTACACTGCTCCAGGCCTGTGCCGGGTCGAAGAAAGCGAAGAACCTCATCCATGGGTTGTTGAAGAAAGTATTGTTCATCAGCTTGTAGCTTTCAAAGTCATCCATGAGCAGGGCCATATCAGCCTTCGATTCAGAGATGTGTTTGATAATTTTTTGTGCTGCAATGGCGCTGTCAGGTTCCTGAGCTACGATGTCGAGTACATCAGTGATGTCTTTTGCATGTCCTTCGGCCATAGATCTGCTGATGCCTTCGCGCATTTCAATATCTATGGTTTGGTCGACCAGGATATCGTAACCCTTAATTCCAGGACCGGCCATGGAAATGATGAAGGCGATGCCAGGATCTTTCATGGCTGCGATAGGCGCGACAAGGCCGCCTTCGCTGTGACCGATCAGTCCGATTTTTTGTTTGTTAATGTCTTTTCTTGATTGCAGGTAGCGGTAGGCTGCCAGTGCGTCGCCGGCAAAGTCGGCAGATGTGGCGGAAACCACGTTGCCTCCCGAGCCGCCAACACCGCGGTCATCGTAGCGCAGAACAGCGATTCCATTTCTACTGAGGTGGTCCGCAATCACCCTGAAGGGCTGGTGATCCGCCAGTGTTTCATTCCTGTCCTGGGCACCGCTTCCGCTGATCAGGATCGCACATGGGAATGGACCTTTACCCCTCAGGGATGGTCAGGGTGCCAGTCAGTTGGATATTCGCTGAAGTGTTATTGAAGACACATTCGATTTCGGCGTATGGATAAGGAGGTACGGGGTTTTGCGGACGGGGTTTGATCCGCTTTTCGATGCGGTTTCGGGATAGAGTAAGAGGCATATCAATCGGACCATTGAAGACTTTTCCCTCAATGATATTGTTGCGCTTGTCGAACAGCCCCCTGAACGTAGTCTGGTATTTCGTTAACCCGAGAATAATGCTGTCCCTCTCCATTTTCACCACGTCGCACCGGTAGCGCTCTGTGCCCTGGTCCGGACTGGTAAACCATACCCTGATGCTGTCGGATTTTTCTATTTCGTAAATCACCCTGAGCCGGGCATCGCCGATTTCCACTTCGCCATTCCAGAAACCGAGGTACTCCTGTCCATTAGAAATAGTTGGGAATGCGAGAGTTAACGTGAGAATAAGAGAAAACAGGTTCTTCATTTTATACAAATTCAGATATCGGGGCAACCAATGTTAATGTTCAAGGGATATGTCAAAAATGAGACCGGTATGGGTCTGATTCGACCGTACATGAGTATTTTGTTCCACTTTTTAAACCAAGATAAGTATTAAAACCTGTGATCCTGAGCCTGTTAAATACCGGTCAGCATTTTGAAGAAATGAGTCTGGCGGAGTACCAGCAGGTATTTCGCGAGTATTACAAACCCATTCGCAACTTTATTTACTTCAGGTGTTCTGATCGCGATATGGCTGAAGACCTTGCACAGGATGTATTCCTCAAATTGTGGGAGACAAGAATGAGGATTGATCGCAGGACGGTCAAAGCTTATCTGTATACCATTGCGCACAACCTTACAGTCAATCAGGTGAAGCGCAGGAACCTCAAGTTTGATTTTCAGAAGCGTCCATATACCGACCGCGAGTTTGATACGCCGGAGAAGCTGATCGAGATAGAGGAGTACGACAAGAGGCTGCAGCACGTATTGGCTATGTTGCCGGAGGGCGGTCGCGAAGTTTTTCTCATGAATCGTCTCGAGGATCTTACCTACAACGAGATAGCAGAGCGTCTCGGCCTTACCGTTAAGGCCATAGAGAAGCGGATGAGTAAGGTGCTGAAAATATTGAGAGATAACCTGGGAGCTGATATCTGATGAAGCCCGGACTGCTGAACCGAATGCTATGTTTGATTGCCCTGTTGGTGGTCGGGGGCACAGCATACGGACAGCTCGATAAAAAAGTCGTGCCGACCACCGAGGTCAGGACAGCGACAGATTTACTCACCGAAATCCGCAGTCAGACAGGGGTGAGATTTTCGTTTGACCGCACAGCCATGGACAGCCTGCAGGTAAGTCCTGCAAAAGGAGAGAGCACCATACAGCAGTTACTCGAATCGAATCTCGTTACACAGGGTTTTTTATACCGACAGGTAAGACAAACCATTGTCATTTATCCTGCTCCGGAAGCTCCGGTGGTTCAGGAGCCGACAAGGACGAATTTCACGTGGGCCTCGAGGGTATTGGACAAGAAATCAGGAGAGCCTTTGCCATTTGCCACTGTTACTTCCCGCGCGGGGTCTGCCACTGCCGACGCCCGGGGACATTTCGTGCTTACAGATATTCCATCCGATACAGTCACTGTCATTATTATGTATGTGGGTTATGCC
>JBEAZL010000350.1:0-4223 GCA_041170085.1 Bacteroidota bacterium | reverse complement strand
GGGCGATTTCCCTGTAACTGAGGACCTTTGCTCACGTGTTATATCACTTCCGATGCACTCCGAGCTCAATAAAGAGACGCAGGATTACATCATTGCAGGGGTAAAAAGTTTCGTTTCCTGAATCTGAGATTTTCCGATTTCGGAACATCGGAATCGGTCGTTTCGGGGGGAGAATTCTGGCTCCTTTTCCACTGGAGAAAAAAAACTTTTGAAATCGTAAAAAAAAGGGGCAAAAAATGCCCCTTTGTAATTTATTGAATATAAGCAAATTAATATACATCTCGAGCGCTTTTTTCTCCGGAGGGCATTTTGACTAAAAATATTTTCGATCAGGCTGTTGGACGATAAAAGATCGCATGTACATTTGCGCCCCCGTTTTTGCGGCCGTGTGGGTCGTTGAGATTCGGGAAAAAAACAGGAAAAAGACAGTATGCCAACCGTACAACAATTGATCAGAAAAGGCCGCCAGACGCTCACTGAGCGCAGCAAATCAGCGGCTCTGACATCATGTCCTCAGCGCAGGGGAGTATGCACCAAGGTGTATACAACCACCCCTAAGAAGCCGAATTCAGCACTCCGCAAGGTGGCGAAGGTTCGTCTGACCAACAAGTTTGAGGTTATCGCCTACATCGGCGGAGAGGGACACAACCTCCAGGAGCACTCAATCGTGCTGGTAAGAGGTGGTCGTGTGAAGGATCTTCCAGGTGTAAGGTATCACATTGTTCGCGGAGCACTCGACACTGCCGGTGTAAACGGCCGTGGTCAGCGTCGTTCCAAGTACGGTACAAAACGTCCTAAAGTAAAGAAATAACAGCTTCATAGTTTATTATCCATGAGAAGGAGAAAAGCGAAAAAAATTGCGGTACTGCCAGATCCATCGTTCAACGAGGTGGTAGTGACCAAATTCGTGAATAACCTGATGTACCAGGGTAAAAAGACCCTTGCATTCAGTATTTTCTATGAAGCCATCGATAAAGTTGGCTCCAAGACCGGTGAAAACGGTTTGGATGTATGGAAGAAGGCCCTGGAGAATGTTACTCCGGCCGTTGAGGTTCGCAGCCGCCGTGTTGGTGGTGCTACCTTCCAGATCCCGACTCCGATTCGTGAAGAGCGCCGCAGCTCGATGGCCATGAAGTGGCTCATCGGTTATGCACGTTCACGCAACGAAAAGACCATGGCTGATCGCCTGGCCGGTGAGATCGTAGCCGCTTATAAGGAAGAAGGTTCTGCTTTCAAGAAGAAGGAAGACGTTCACCGTATGGCTGAAGCGAACAAGGCATTCTCTCACTTCCGCTTCTGATCATAGAATAAAAACATCACACAGGGTTAGAAAATGTCAAGAGACCTCAGATATACGAGAAACATTGGTATCGCCGCTCACATCGACGCGGGTAAGACCACCACTACAGAACGCATTCTGTATTATGCCGGTGTAAACCACAAGATCGGTGAAGTGCATGATGGCGCAGCTACCATGGACTGGATGGCACAGGAGCAGGAGAGAGGTATCACCATCACTTCTGCGGCTACCACAGTATTCTGGAACTACCGCAACAACCAGTATCACATCAACATCATCGATACTCCTGGTCACGTGGACTTCACCGTTGAGGTGAACCGTTCACTCCGCGTACTCGATGGACTGGTGTTCCTGTTCAGCGCCGTTGACGGTGTTGAGCCACAGTCAGAGACTAACTGGCGTCTTGCCAATAACTATAACGTAGTTCGTCTTGGTTTCGTAAACAAGATGGACCGTCAGGGTGCCGACTTCCTCGCAGTGTGCAATCAGGTGAGGGAAATGCTCGGAAGCAATGCCGTTCCACTTCAGTTGCCTATCGGTGCTGAAGATGATTTCAAAGGTGTTGTTGACCTGATCAACTTCCGTGGTATGATCTGGAATGAGCACGACAAGGGTATGACCTACGAAGTCGTGGAGATTCCAGCAGACATGATGGAAGAAGCTCTCCAGTGGAGGGAAAAGCTTCTCGAGGCTGTTTCAGAATATGATGACAACCTCATGATGAAGTTCTTCGATGATCCGACGTCTATTACAGAACGCGAAATCCTCGACGCACTTCGTGCAGCTTGTCTCGACCACAAGATTGTTCCTATGGTTTGCGGTTCTTCCTTCAAGAACAAGGGAGTACAGACCATGCTCGATCTCGTGATGGAGCTTCTGCCAAGCCCACTCGATAAGGATGTAGTTCACGGAACCAATCCGGATACCCTCGAAGAGGTTACCCGTAAGCCTGACTATAACGAGCCATTTACTGCGCTCGCGTTCAAAATTGCCACTGACCCATATGTAGGTCGTCTGGCGTTCATGCGTGCATACTCAGGTCTGCTGCAGGCAGGTTCATACGTTCTGAATACCCGCAGCGGTAACAAGGAGCGTATCTCCCGTATCTTCCAGATGCACGCCAACAAGCAGAATCCTGTTGAAAGCCTCGGTGCCGGTGATATCGGTGCTGCTGTAGGTTTCAAGGATATCAAGACAGGTGATACACTCTGCGACGAGAAGCATCCTATTGTTCTCGAAGCAATGGACTTCCCGGAGCCGGTAATCGGTCTGGCAGTTGAGCCTAAGACTCAGGCTGACCAGGATAAGATGGGTATGGCTCTTGCCAAACTTGCTGAAGAGGATCCGACATTCCGCGTGCGTACTGACGAAGAAACTGGTCAGACCATCATCAGCGGTATGGGTGAATTGCACCTCGAGATCATCGTTGACCGCCTGAAGCGCGAATTCAAAGTTGAGTGTAATCAGGGTGCCCCACAGGTGGCATACAAGGAAGCTATCACTTCCAATGCTGATCACCGCGAAGTATATAAGAAGCAGACTGGTGGTCGCGGTAAGTTCGCGGACATCGTGGTTAACATCGGCCCGAATAACGACGCCGAGAAGCCAGGTCTGGTCTTCGTAAATAACATCAAGGGTGGTAACATCCCACGTGAATTCATACCTGCTATCGAGAAAGGATTCAAGGAAGCCATGAACAATGGTGTACTTGCAGGTTATCCGCTCGACAGCCTGAAGGTTGAACTCAACGATGGTTCTTACCACAACGTGGACTCGGATGCACTGTCGTTCGAACTCTGCGCCAAGATGGCCTACCGTGAAGCATTGCCTAAGTGCCGTCCGATCATCCTCGAGCCGATCATGAAGCTTGAAGTGGTTACTCCGGCCGAAAACATGGGTGATGTTATCGGTGACCTCAACCGCCGTCGCGGTGTGATCGAAGGTACAAGCGAGCGTAACCGCGCTACTGTTATCAGTGCAAAAGTTCCGCTCTCTGAAATGTTTGGTTATGTAACCGACCTGCGTACCATCACATCAGGCCGTGCTACTTCAACCATGGAATTCAGCAACTACGCATCGGCTCCGAATAACATTCAGGAAGCTGTTATTGCCAAAGTGAAAGGAAAAGCCAACGTATAATCAGGATATTCAAAAACCATAATGGCCCAGAAGATTCGCATCAAACTGAAGTCTTACGACCACAATCTGGTCGATAAGTCTGCAGAGAAAATCGTGAAGACTGTGAAGTCTACCGGTGCTGTAGTGAACGGACCTATTCCGCTCCCTACTCACAAGAAGATCTACACCGTTCTTCGCTCGCCCCACGTGAACAAGAAGGCACGTGAGCAATTCGAGCTGAACTCTTACAAGCGTCTGCTCGATATCTACAGCTCTTCATCAAAGACTGTAGATGCGCTTATGAAGCTGGAATTGCCAAGCGGAGTTGAAGTAGAAATCAAAGTGTAATTCATTAATAAACCAAACACATGCCAGGCATAATTGGAAAGAAGATCGGTATGACTAGCATCTACAGTGCCGCTGGGAAGAATATCCCATGCACAGTGGTGGAGGCTGGTCCATGTGTTGTCACTCAGGTTAAGACCGTTGATAAAGACGGTTATGCTGCTGTGCAGCTTGCCTTTGGCGACAAGAAAGAAAAGAACACCAGTAAGCCGATGCTGGGTCATTTTGCAAAGGCGGGTTCAACCCCCAAGCGTTTCATCGCTGAATTTGATGGCTTCGCAACTGAGGTAAAACTCGGTGACAAGATTGCCCTCGAAGGCCTCTTTGCCGAAGGTGAATTTGTTGACGTTGTCGGCACTACCAAGGGTAAAGGTTTTCAGGGTGTTGTAAAGCGTCACGGATTCAGTGGTGTTGGTGAAAGCACACACGGACAGCACAACCGTATGCGTGCACCGGGATC
>JBEAZL010000349.1:0-7890 GCA_041170085.1 Bacteroidota bacterium | reverse complement strand
TAATCAAAACACGTCGGAGTAAGAATAGTCATTATCCATTCCGGCTCCGGGACACTCGTAATGACAATCATTGCGGTGTCTGACAATCCGAATTCATTCCATACAACGACACTGTATTCTCCCGGATCTGAAACTTGAATGGTCTGGGTCGACTCACCATTACTCCACGCATATTGAGACCAGGCTCCGGCATCAAGGGTGATGGTGTCGCTGCCACAAATTGCGTATCCTGTTTCAGAACTTACGAAAGCCTGAAGAGTCTGGCCTTCGGTGAAGATGTACAATTGATTTGCATCGAGCTCATAGTGAGTTTCAGAAAATCCGGAAGGCCACAAAATCACTACAGAATCCACTGCCGACAACTCCCCTATTCCGAACATCTCATATTGCGAATCCTGCGCCATATAGTTTTCACCGCACATGGTGTACTGCATCAAATGCAGTTCACCTGCAAAGACCTCAACAAGAGACCCGACAGCATCTGCATTACTCACAACGCCCTCCAGACCCACGGTTACAGAGTTTCCGCCCAATGCTGAATTCGTATAGAGACTTGCGGTATTGTTCAGCGTGTTGGTTACTATCATATCCGGAAAACCGTCGCGGTTCCAATCACCTTTGGCGGAACTGTAGCTATTGAAATCATCATTAATAAAGCCTGCTTCAAGGGCCAGAGCAAAAGATCCGTCGCCGTTGTTTTCGTAGAAATAATTCTGGTTATTGTTGATTGTCGGAGAAGTCGTGGATACATGTAAATCTTCATCCGAGTCATTGTCATAATCTATCCAGAGTGATCCCCAGCACATGGCATTGACTTCCAGACCCGTTTCCTGAGCTATGTTGTCGAAAGATCCTTCCTGAAACTTCAGAAATGAATTGTCGAAAATGAAATTGGATATGTAGATGTCCCAGTCGCCATCGCGTTCAAAGTCTGTGATGCCAGCGCTCATGGCACACATCGTCTGATATGCTCCGGTGCTGAGTGAGACATCCTGAAAAGATCCGTTACCAAGGTTTCTGAAGAGCGTGTTGCCCGTCAGTTTATCGTTCACAACGAACAGATCAGGCCAGTTATCGAAATTATAGTCAATCCACACCGATTGAAATGATGGCCGGCTGTCGTTCGACACACCGGCTGATAATCCGATTTCCTCGAAGGTACCATCGCCCAGATTGTGAAACAGCCAATTGGTGATTCCGTCGTTCCAGTTGTAATTGCATACATAGCAATCCAGGAGTCCATCCCTGTCATAATCGGCCCATGAGCATCCATAGCTGTGTGCACCTGGGGCGTTAGGCTTATTGAGTTGAGACGTAATATTCTGAAATGTACCAGCTCCGGTGTTTTCATACAACGACAAGCCCCCGTTGCGTTTGGTAACCATGAGATCAGCGTCGTGGTCATTGTCAATATCCACCCATACAGGCTGCTTGGCATCCGAGCTGTTCGGTATGACTTCTGACCTCTGAAATGATGTGCCCGTGTTCTGATAGAATATCACACTGTCGCCCATGACACAGAATGTCAGATCGTCAAGGCCGTCCTTATTGAAATCATAGAAACTGACTCCGGAGCCAAAAAAAGCATTGGGATTGTACACCTGAATACCCTGCTGCACTGAGGACAAGATAAAGCCCTGAGCCTGAAAGTTACCCAGTGAAACGACAAGAAAGCCGAAAAGACAGAAATGCTTCCCGGGCATGTACAGAAGTAATAGTTAAGGTTTAGGACCCTGGAGGGTCAGATAAAAGACGCAGGTCGGATAAAAGGTTGCCTGCGCCCAGAAATTACTTTCCGGAGAGCTTCAGACCCAGTTCGCTCCCTTTTTCGAGCATGAAAGCATGGGCATCATCGTAACTGTTTCGTATAACGCCATCCAGTATGGCATCTTTAATGGCATTCTTGATGATACCTACTTCTTTTCCGGGTAGAAGTCCGAAAGTCTGCATGATCAGTTCACCGCTGACAGGAGGTTGAAAATTCCGGATTCTGTCGCTCTCCTCCACTTCGATAAGCCGCTCCTGAACCAACTCGTAGTTTTTCAGGTAGCGCTTAACCTTGGCTTCGTTCTTACTTGTGATATCGGCCTTGCACAACAAAAGCAGTTCTTCAATATCATCGCCTGCCTCGAATAACAGCCTTCTGATGGCACTGTCAGTTATTTCTTCCTTGGTGAGGGCGATGGGGCGCAGATGAAGCAGCACCATTTTCTGAACGAACTTCATCTTGTGGTCAAGCGGAAGTTTAAGCCTTTTGAAAATTCCGGGGACCATTCTGGCGCCCAGATCTTCGTGCCCGTGAAATGTCCAGCCTTCGTCGAGGCTGAATCGCTTGGTGGGTGGCTTGGCTATATCGTGAAGAATGGCTGACCATCGTAGCCACAGGTTATCACTCATTTCAGACAGGTTATCCAGAACCTGAAGCGTATGGTAAAAGTTATCCTTGTGACTGATACCGTTCTTCTTCTCAACACCATGCAGGCGAACCATTTCGGGGAAGAATTCCTGGAGCAATCCGGTATCAAAAAGCAGTTTGAAACCGACCGAAGGAATCCTTGCCAGAATGATCTTGTTCAATTCGGTGATGATGCGCTCCATACTTACAATGCGAAGTCTGGCGGCATTGGAGGTTATAGCCCTCAGAGATTCTTCCTCGATCGTGAAATTCAACTGGGTCGCGAATCGGATGGCACGCATCATTCTGAGCGGGTCGTCGCTGTAAGTGATATCCGGATCCTGAGGTGTTTTGATTATACCCCTGTGCAGATCGGCCAATCCTGAAAACGGATCAATGAGTTCACCAAAGTCCTCCTTCTGGAGGCTGATGGCCATGGCATTGATGGTGAAGTCCCGCCTGAGCTGATCGTCGTATATGGTGCCCGATTCAACCACAGGCTTCCGGGAATGCTCGGCATAGGATTCCTTTCTCGCCCCGACAAATTCAATGTCGAGGTCCTGCCATCGGAAATGTGCTGTTCCAAAATTTTTAAAGATGTCGACCTTCCCCACTTTCAGCGCTTTGGCGCATGCCTCAGCCAGGGCAATACCGTCAGAATCGGTAACGATGTCAATGTCTTTGCACTCACGCTCCAGCAATAAATCCCTCACAAAACCACCAACCACGAAGGCCCTGACTCCGAGTTTTGTGCTTTCATTGCTGACGACTGTAAATATCTTGTCGCTGATATCAGAGGCAAGATTCATGGGCATTGAACATTTGGGCTGCGAATCTAGGCCTCAATCCCTGAATAATCGGCAGAAGTGCAGAAATGAATCAACAGGTATCCTAATTGACCGATGAAATCTCCTTTTCCCATTGGCGCTTGCCTTCATGGTTGAAAACAGAAATTTTCAATTTCCGCTCTTTCCTCTTGCCGGAGATGTTGAGCATCGCAAAATTCTGAGTCGCGACTATGGTCCCGGGAACCCGATTGATATTGGTTTCAGATGTGTTGTCGTAGGCCTGACTGGTCAGCGGTGAGGCCGTGAGGTCGTAAACGATTGTACCACCCTGCAGGGTATCAGCACTCAACTCGGTGCAGTGCCTGTCGCCGGTCAGAAATACCACACCGTTGATCTTGTTCTCATCAATCAGTTTCAGCATGATTTCCCTTTCCTCCGGATAAGTAGCATAGTTTTCATGCTTTGCCTCTGAATTCAGGAACTGACCACCCATAGCCACAAACTTAAATGGTGCCTTGCTGTATCGAAGTGCGAGAATAAGCCAGTCGATCTGCTCTCTTCCAAGTATGGTTCTGGGCTGGCCCACGACACCGGGGTCAGTGCGGAAATAGCGATTATCGAGGAAAAAGAACTCAGCATCTCCAATGGTGAACTGCGAAGTTATTCCGGCACCGATTCCGGGTAAACCGTATGATGGGTTAGCCCAGAAAAGCTTGAAAACGTCGAGACTCTTGTCCTTGTGAATAAAGCTTCCGTTGGAATCATTGGGACCAAAATCATGGTCGTCCCAAATGGCATAATGGGGACATGAATTCAACAGTTTCTGTATTTGCGGAAGTGATCTTGCCTGGGTATAGCGGTGGATCATCCCGGATCTCGTTGACCAGTCAACTTCGCGGAAATAAACATTATCTCCGAGCCACAACATGGCATCAGGAGATTTTCTGGCTATTTCATCAAAGATGCCGTAGTTCATTCCATAAGGCTTGCCCGGACGGTCGTATGATTCTTCATTAAAATATGCGCAACTTCCGATAGCAATATTCAGCTCCGGAGGATCAGTGCGGTACTGCCACAGAGACTGAGTGGTGAACTGAAGATCTTCGTAAACCGGTTTTCCATTAACGCCAACAGTGTATACGTAGCGGGTTCCGGGCTCGAGATCAGTCAGAACAAAGTGATGCGTAAATGCGTGATCAGCAGAGGTCTTGAAGGCAAGGCGTTGATCCTTTTTCTCTCCGGTGGCGCGATACTCAATGTAGACTTCGGCTTCGCCGGTAGTTTGCACCCAGATGCATCCCTCTCGCATATCCATATATCCAAGCATGGGTGAGCCGACCAGCGAATGCTGAGATAATGCAGCACCCGTTATCCAAAAAGAGACAATTAATGAAAATGTAAATCTGAGCATAGTAAATGAACTATTTCGGTTGATGAACCTTCAACCATTGTTCCAAATCTTCCGGTGTATTCAAATTGGTAAAAGCCGATTCATTTGTTGGCTCGAGCCAGTTGACTCTGGCCGATTTCAGCCATTTCCCGGGACAGGATATTCCCGTGCTGAGACCCTGAAGCATGGAAGAATATGCTTCCGGTTCATAGATCGCAAACAAAGGTTCAACCTTACCATCTGGCTTCCTGTACGCTGTTGCCATGAATTTCGGGTTGCGGCGATTAATCGTTGTGTTGATGAGATCAATGTCAATAGCAGGCATATCCGTCGCAACTACCAGCCAGGCAGTGTCAGGATTGAACATGAAAGCTGATATGATTGCGCCATAAGGTCCCATGTCGGCAAGGCGGTCCGAAATAACCTGAAAAGGGGCGAAATCCTGTTTGCGATCCTGTCGCGATGATATGAATACCTCAAGTCCTGCATCACCCAGGGTTTCAGCTACATGCAACCACTGAGGTCTCCCATGTATATCCATGGAAACTTTATCCTGTCCCATCCTTTCGCTCTTTCCGCCAGCCAGCACGAGTGCTTTAACCACCGGAGTTCTCACCTGCGACACCAGCCAGTCGAACATCTGGTCCATAGAATCGAAAACAGGAATATCATGTTCCACCTGTATTTCGGTTGATTTCGTGAACGACTTCCAGTCAGTATCCATGGTCACTGCAGCAACCGGATTATTGATCTGTTCTTTCCTACGTTTCACAGAACCGGCCTTGCCTGAATTGGTGAAGATCAGTTGTGACTTTGCAGGATAGTGATTGCCGTTGACCAGCCTGATGTCGGCTTCGGCTGAGAAGATTCTCTCCAGCTCTTCAACAGAAGGACCCGTGGCGAGAATATTACCCTGTTCGCGATAAAGTTTTGCTTCCGGAATGAATGATTCGCCCTCATGCAAGGCATCCAGAACCAAAATATTTACCCTCGGATAACGCGAACTGAATTGTTCTGCAAGATTGCGAAACTCGCTACACTCCAGACCGAGAACTGCAAACTCGCGACCATGACGCGCAGGCACCTTTAACTTAGGGTGTCGGTCACTTTTTTGAGAAATCACTCTTTCCTCCTGTTTTGCTGATGAGTCTGACAGACTCGATCACTATGTCGTGAGAAAGCCCTTTGCACATATCATATACGGTCAAGGCCGCTACAGACGCACCGGTAAGGGCTTCCATCTCGACACCTGTCTTTCCTTCAAGAGAAGCTTCACATGATATCACGACGCAATTACCTTCAATCACGAGATTGACCTCTACTTTACCGAGGGCAAGCGGGTGACACAATGGAATGAGATCTGATGTCTTCTTGGCGCCCATGATGCCGGCAAGAACCGCAGTATGGATCACAGAGCCCTTCGCCACCTGCATGTTATCTCTGTTGAGAACAATCATCACCTCATCCGGCATTCGCACCCTGGCCTCGGCAACAGCCTTCCTGTGGGTACTGGCTTTACCTGTAACATCCACCATGGCAGGTGTACCTGCATCGTTGAGGTGCGACAATTTACCAGATGAAATTTCTTTTTCCATGATTGTTCTCCTGAATCACCTTTCGATACAATATCTCAAATGAACTGTATGGATTATTTCACAGGAACTACCAGCCAGGTAATGAGTTGTGCCGGATCGGGAGTATCGGATGGATTGCTGACATAGACTTCATAAGGAGACCAGCGCATCTCGTGAGAGGATGCCACTGACATCATCATCACAGGCCAGAGATTAGGGAGCTCTTCGTATGAACCTTTGTGCACATAGCGAACAGAAGACCCGCCCGGAATGGTACCGCTTGTAATGTCTCCGCTCACCTGCAACTTCCTCTTTACAGGAACTGCTATTTCGACATCCATCAGTCCGGTGGCCATATCGAATTTATGAGAAATGGAGATGGGCGATCCTGCCAGACTATCCGGACCACCGGCAACAATAAACAACTCGTCGTAGGTCTTGCTGTACAAATCCTGACTCATTTCTTCAGGCTTGATACCCCTGAACATTTTTCCGATATAATACATGTCGGGAAGGTCGACCAATTCCGTAGCAAGAGACGGAGTTTTAGGCTTCGACTCTGCAATTCCTTTCAGAAGCCGGAGTCCCTCCTTGTACATGTTACTGTTTACCTTATTCACTGTGGCTATGGCCATGAAACCTCTGAAAAAGAAATTCACCGGTGCTTCATCGAAGGTCCAGGTCACTTTCGTACTATCGCCTGCAGGTTCAAAAAAGAACTGTCCGGTGTATGTTTCACCAAAGCCAAAGAACATCGACATCTTGATGTGCTTTCCGGGAGTTGCCTCCTCGATATGACGCCAGCCTGACCCACTGTTATCACTGGTCCAGTCAACATGTGCACCAACACCTGAGGGGGCTCCGGATGTAACATCCGTCACTGAAGAATCTCGGTATTCCCATGGGCTCCATGCCTTCCACCTGGAAAAATCGGCCACTTCCTCATAAATGGTCATAGGTTCAGCGTGGATGTATATGCTCTCGCTGGTGTGTATGGTACCGGGGCCGAACAGACAAACCACGAGATAGATACCAACAAGACCCAGAAAGGACAGGAAGAGATACTTGATATACTGCATGAGTGTTGAATTTGCGGTCTAAAGGTATAGTTTCTTCCGCACTGCGCGATTGCCCATTAAAACTTCAGTCGTATTGTGATTTTGGTCGCATATAGTTCCATAGAAATTCCCTGACATACCTATAACTCTGTGAAACCGGTTGCTTCAATCCGCATTGTTCAGACAGCATTGAGTGACTGTAATCCCCGGAGAAATGGCCTGATTTATCAGCGCGTTGAAGGAACACAACGAAGTTCTGGTGTCTGTTTTACAAGAACCTTATTTGTGTATTTGTACCCGTAGAAAAACGGATATTTCCGGATAAGTTCTACTGAATTTGGCATTCCAATAGCCAGTCTCACAAAAAAAAATAGCTTCGCCGCAGGGGGAAGGGGTACTCGTACCCCCGGGGGAAAAAGAAGATTGTGCGCGGATGGTGAGAACAAATCAGACGACATCGTAGGAGCAACACCCGGGGGTATTGATTGTAAAACTGCTCTTGAAATCACGTCAATCCTCACCTCAGATTTAACAATTAACTTTTGTGAGCTATTCAAATTATCATTAACCTTGGTATTCCTCTAACTTCCTTTAGACCAAAACATGATGCCTAGACTATCAGTTAATTCTCACTTTCTTCCTAGAAGCTTCTTTTTCCTTTGCCTCGGTTTGATCTTGCACGATG